>CAVHYP010000029.1:19172-32295 GCA_963640465.1 Bacteroidaceae bacterium
GACCAAAACAAGATAATTTTACAGCAAATCTTTTTGTTCATTCCAAAGAAATTGCGTATATTTGCACTAAATTTCACACGTAATAAAGAGGAGAAAAAGAAATGAATAAGAACGCAACTCCAGTATTGCTTCTCACGGGCTATCTGGGCAGTGGCAAAACCACACTATTGAACCGAATACTTGCAAACAAAAAAGGAATAAAATTTGCCGTCATTGTGAACGACATAGGTGAGGTGAACATCGACGCCGACCTTATTCAGAAGGGCGGAATCGTGGGACAGAAAGACGACAGCCTCGTGGCTCTGCAGAACGGTTGCATCTGCTGCACACTGAAGATGGACCTGGTTCAGCAACTGACCGACATCATCCGCATGAATCGCTTCGACTATATCGTGATTGAAGCGAGCGGAATATGCGAGCCGGCTCCGATTGCACAGACCATTTGCTCCATCCCTTACATGGACGAGAAATTCCACAAGAACGGCTATCCGGTGATGGACTGCATCGTGACCGTGGTCGATGCACTCCGAATGCGCGACGAATTTGGAAACGGCGACCATCTGATGCGCGACAATATTGACGATGAAGATATCGAGAACCTTGTAATCCAGCAAATTGAGTTCTGCAACATCGTGCTGCTCAACAAGGCTTCGGAAGTTGAACCGAAAGAACTCGACCGCATCCGCCAAATTATCCGTGCCATCCAGCCGAAGGCAGAAATCATCAACTGCGACTATGGCGACGTGGACCTCGACAAAATCGTGAACACCGGTTTGTTCAATTTCCAGAAAGTGGCTACCTCTGCCGCTTGGATAAGGGAAATGGACGGAATCCATGATGAGGACGAAGATGAAGACCATGACGAAGAACATGATGAGCATGATGAAGATGATCACGAAGGTCATGAACATCATCACCATCATGACGATGAACATGAGCATCACCATCATGATGATGACGACGATGATGAGTACGAACACCATCATGAGCACAGTCACGAACATCACCATCACCACCATCATCATCACGATGACGAAGGTGAGGCTGAGGAATACGGCATAGGCACATTTGTCTACTACCGACGCCAGCCGCTTGACCTCGTACTATTCGATGAATTCGTGGGTAAGCACTGGCCAAAAAACGTGATTCGCGCCAAGGGCATGTGCTACTTTGCCGACGAACCGGGCATGTGCTACCTCTTCGAGCAGGCAGGACGACAGATAAACGTGAGCAAGGCAGGGCAGTGGTACGCCACCATGCCGAAGGACGAGTTCAAGAAACTGGTTGAGGCTCAACCCGATGTGCTGAAGGACTGGGACGATGTCTACGGCGACCGCATGCAGAAACTGGTGTTCATCGGACAACACCTCGACAAAGAGGAAATCACCCGTGAACTCGACAAATGCTTGCGAGTGATTAAATTCGACGACTGATTACACCTTATTATATGTAAGGGGAAAGTCGGCCCTGTCAAATATAAGATGGGAATATCCGACCTTCAAGTATAGAAGTAAGGTTAACCCTATCAAGTATAGAAGTAAGGTTAACCCTATTAAATATAAGAAGGTATGCCCTGTCAAGAAAGGAAGATTCGCCTATCAAACAGAAACAGATAACGAAACATAAGGCGTAGATCATGAAACGACTGATATTAACATTACTGTCCCTGTGTCTCTGGATGGTCAATCTGTCAGCACAGCAAGACATTGACCTGTGGCAGGACGGACTGCCCAATAGCAACAGCATCGACAAGACACAGCCATTCGACGATGCAACACTGAACTTCAAACCGTCCATCCGAGTGTTTCTGCCCGAGAAGGACAAGGCCAACGGCATGGCAGTGGTGTGCTGTCCGGGCGGAGCCTACTCGCATCTAGCCATGAGCCACGAGGGCTACGACTGGGCACAGTTCTACAATGACCTGGGCATTGCCCTCATCGTACTGAAATACCGCATGCCCCACGGAATGAAGGAAGTGCCTATCAGCGATGCTATGGAAGCAATGAGGATTGTGCGCAAGAATGCAGCAGAATGGAATATCGACCCCGGAAAAGTGGGCATTATGGGATCGTCGGCAGGCGGACACCTTGCCACAACCATTGCCACACACTCCGACTCTACCGTTGCTCCGGCATTCCAAGTGCTGTTCTATCCCGTTGTGTCGATGCAAAGCGGAGTAACCCACCAAGGCTCGCACGACAATCTCCTGGGCAAGAACGCTGAGCAGTCGCTCAATGACTCCTATAGCAATGCCACTCAGGTGACTCGCAACACATCGCCAGCCATCATGCTTCTGTCCGACGACGACAAAGCCGTGGTGCCGCAAAACAGTGTGGAATACTATCAGGCGCTGAAAAAGGCAGGAGTGAAGGCAAGCCTCCACATCTATCCGTCGGGCGGACACGGCTGGGGCTTCAAACCTAGTTTCAAGTTCCACGACAGCATGACAGCCGACCTCAAAGACTGGCTCTGCAGCCTCTATCCTCAGACAAATAACGAAAAATAAATAAACCGGTAAATGAAAATAGCAGTGATTGTGGCAATGGAAAAAGAGATGGCACATCTCGTGGAATTGCTCAACGACAAGAAAGAAGAAGTGAAGAATGGCATAACCTATGTGGTAGGCGAACTGAACGGCAAGACAATTGTCCTCCATCAGTGCGGCATAGGCAAGGTGAATGCAGCCATCGGCACGAGCGAACTCATCAACAACTACCATCCCGACTATCTCATCAGCTCGGGTTGCGCTGGTGGCATAGGCGACAACCTCAAAGTGATGGACGTCATTGCAAGCGACTGCACTGTCTACCACGACGTGATTCTAGACGACAAGACACTGGAACTCGATATACAGAAACCCTACAAGAGCGATGCATATCTCGTGAGCAAAGCACGCAAGCTGAGCAACGACAAGAGTCTGCCTACCATCCATATCGGCAAAATCTGCACCGGCGACCATTTCGCCACCAATAAAGATGTGGTGCTTGGCATCAAGGCAGATTTCCCCGACGGACTTGCCATCGATATGGAATCGTGTGCCATTGCACAGACTTGCCAGTTCTATAGCGTGCCCTTCATCTCGTTCCGAATAATCAGCGACACAGTGAACGCAGAAGTGGAACTCGACGAATACAAGAACTTCTGGGCAACCATGGCAGACAAGTCGTTCCACGTGATAAAGGCTTACATCAACTCATTGTAAAGTGGGAAGAAGGCTTTGCTGACATGTCGGATAGCTATACGGGAAGAAAGTTTTGCTAAATGTCGGAAGGCTATACGAGAAGAAGACTTTGATGAAATGTCTGATGTCTATATGGAGAGTAGGATGTTCTTCTGAAGTACAGAGTTCTCTCTAGCTCAAAAGGACTAAGCACACAAAGCAAAATCGATGTGTGCAACTATGGACAGGAATTCAGCACAAAGGTATTTGCAGTGTGAAACCTCAAGTACAAATCTTTCATCGTGGAATTGTTCTGTGGTCTGCATATCTATAAATTTGCAGACGTAAACACAAAAGAAAGGAGGTGACAAGATGAAGATTATAACGAAGACAGATTACTGCGCCAATGCATTCGACGTGGACTTCAGAAAAGAACTGATGTTTGAGGTGCTGGGAAGAAACATTCTCGACACAGCCGACATAAATTCAAAAACCGTGGGTTGCGGCATGGACGACCTCGCAAAGGACAACCACTCGTGGGTCATTTCTCGACTGACCATTGAGATGAACCGCATGCCGCGAGTGTACGAGAACTACAAAGTCGAGACATGGTTCGAGAACATCTACCGGATGTTTGCAAACCGAAATGCAGCAATCAAGACAGGCAACGAGACTTTGGGATATGCACGCATGGTCTATTCTGTTATCGACAACGAGACACGCCAACCCTTGGATATAGTCCGCAACTACGGCAATGCGTTCGATGAACTGATGAACCCCGACGCTACGTGCAACATAGCAGGGCATAGTCATATTCGTCCACTGAAAGAAACAGAACCGATGGTGTCCATCAAACCAGTTTACCACGACCTCGACTGCAACGGACACTTCAACAGTGTGAAATATGCCGTTCATCTGGTCGACCTCTTTAGCCGTGATTTCTTCGAGAAACATGTAATGAAGAGGGTTGAGATGGCATATGTGGCAGAAGCTTATTATGCCGACACTCTCAATCTTTATCTGAAGGAGATTGAACCGCTGACGTACCAGGCCGAGATAAGAAAGAAAATGGCTGGCGACGAAAAAGAAGTGACAGCAGTGCGAGCGCTGATGACGTTTAGTAAATTATATGATAACGCTTGGCAAATTGTAAGGTGACGTTCAATAAATTGTAAGGTGACGTTGGCTCAAATCCTCTTTTTGGGTTAATTGCAAATTCTCTTTTTGAGAATAAAGCCACAGTTCTCTCCTCTGAAGAAATAAAGCCACAGCCCTCTCCTCACTGTGTGACCAATAAAAACCGTCTCGCAAAAGACTTTTTGCTGTTCAAGGCTTGTTGGTACGGTGATGAGAGGGTTGTGTTTGATACGTTCCTACTGCAAACTTTCTTTCAGTGGAACCTTCCTGTTGTAAGCCTTCCTACTGTGGACGTTCCTCACCCAGGAATTTGCATGTAAAGTTGGAACTTTTGGCTGATGGGAACTGACTGCGGTTGTCCACGTCTTGACGGTTGCGCAGGTGATTTAAGATGCGGTTGTAGCAGTCCATCTGGCTTTCGGCTTTCAAGCGTGCGGTGAAGCGTGTGTCGCAGTACTGGAATTTGTTGGTGTCGTGGATTGGGACTACTCGCTTGAATGTGATTGATGCTTCGTACCAACCTGGGTTGGGCTCTGCCATCATTTCGAGAATTGACTTCTTCTTCTCTGGTGCGAATGAGTTGGCTTCTTTCTGCTCTTTGCGTGTCTGCTCCTGGCGCTTGAAGTCTTCAAGGTTATCTGCCTCAGTCTTGAGGAACAGTACATAGTTGGTGTAGCTCACTTTCAAACGATATGGGTACTGGTTGTTTGAAGTGTAGTAGCCGTTTACGCGATTTATTGCATCATCATTGAGCTTGAAATCGTTAATGGTTTCGAGGAAGGCAACTGCTTCGTCTATGCTGGTTGCCAATGTTTCTTGGTCAAAATACCTAATGTATAAATTCATATCAAAAAAATTTCCTGCTAACTACAAGTCGAATCGGCCGACTGGCTTGTTCTTAGCAGCATTGATTTGTTGTTTGCATGCAAAGATAAGGAAAAATGCTGTTCGAGGGACATGACTGTGACAAATTTTATGGAAATATAAGGTACACGAACTATTTTATCTTGCAATTTGTGCCCTTATTCATCTTGTTATTTGTTTCCTTATTCTCCATTCTTTGGGGTAGAGGTTGTTTGCTCTGTTGCCTATATTCTTCACTTTCCCGAGTGGCATTTTCCTATAGGTGACGGTTACGATACCCTTGGGTGTGGCAGAATCGAGTTTTAATGCTTCTCCACGGAGATACTGGAGGGCTGTTGGACGGTCGACGTCGACTGTTGCAATACTGTCTGCCGTACGGTCTTCGAGGGTCAGCACATTGAGGTTCTTGAGCATCTTGCTGTTGATGCGTATTTGCTGTCCGTCGCTTTCTCCGTTTTTGCGGAGTATGGCACAAAAGAATCCTTCTCCTTTCTGCTTGTGTGGCATGAAATGGCAGCAACTGAAGGTTTCGTGTGGCAGAAGATTGTGAGTGATGTTCCATTCGTTCGTGTCGAAGCATGGCAGAATGTCGGCACCGAGCTGCTGACTTATCCACTTCACGTTTTCTTCGTCTTCGCTTGTGTTGTAGGTACAGGTGCTGTAAATCATGAGTCCGCCAGGCTTGAGGCTGTGCCATATTTCGCTGATGATTTCACGCTGTCGGTTGCTGCACATAGCCACATTCTGGAGAGACCATTCCTGGATGGCAGTCTCGTCTTTGCGGAACATTCCTTCACCGGAGCATGGCACATCGCAGAGGATGAGGTCGAACACTTCGTCTATTTTCCGGAAGTCTGCTGGTTTGTTGTTTGTGACGATGGCGTTGCCCGAGTTCCATTTGCTGATATTCTCGCGCAGGATGGACGCACGGCGTGGTACGATTTCGTTTGCAATGAGTGTGGAATCGGCTGAGAGGCTCGAGAGGAGCAGTGTAGACTTTCCTCCTGGAGCTGCACAGAGGTCGAGAGCCGTCACGTCGTTTGTACCGATGTAGTGCTGTACCAGCCAAGCGATGTACATCGACGATGCTTCCTGTACATAGTAGGCGCCTGCATGGAAGAGCGGATCCATGGTGAATGACGGACGCTGGTCTAGATAGTATCCATCAGAACACCAAGGAATGCGCCTTTCATCGGTGAGGCTGAAGGTTTCTGCAAGTTCGGCTTTGGCTTCGTCGGTTAGACTTCGGGTGTTGAGCCGGATGCTGGTGGGCGATGGCTTTGCGATGGCAGCCACGAAATCTTCCATCGACTGCGTGTCAATCATGCCGCTCATCTGCGAGATGAAGTCGTCGGGTAGTTTCATTTTTATGTCTCGTTTGCAATTCGGGAAGCAAAGTTAGTTAAAATCACTGCAACAAACAAACAAATCCGCCAAACATGCTACATTGAGTTGTATTTATTCTTAATTTTGCAGAATATTTGACGATTATATAGATAATAAAAACAGTATGGTTACTTTCATCGTTTCATTGATCCTATTGATTTTAGGATACTTTGTCTATGGCAAGTTTGTGGAGCACATTTTCGGTGCTGACCCTGCCAAAAAAACTCCGTGTTACGCTCAGAAGGATGGTATAGACTATATCCCGATGCCTACATGGAAGGTTTATTTGATTCAGTTCCTCAACATTGCAGGTACAGGTCCTATCTTTGGTGCCATCCAGGGAATTCTGTTCGGTCCTGCTGCTTATTTTTGGATTATACTTGGTTGCATCTTCGGAGGGGCAGTTCACGACTATATGAGCGGAATGATGTCGCTGCGCAGAGGAGGCGAGAGCTTGCCTGAGATGGTGGGTTCTGAACTTGGACGTCCTGCCAAGGTGGTGATGCTCATCTTTGCCATGGTACTGATGGTGCTTGTGGGCGCTGTTTTTACAAAGACTCCAGCCGGATTATTAGCGTCAATTTGCGGCGATACGGGCTATATAGGTTCGACACAGTTCTGGGTATTTATAATCCTTGCCTATTATGTGCTTGCCACATTGCTTCCGATTGACAAACTGATTGGCCGTATCTATCCGTTGTTTGGACTTGCGCTGTTGATTATGGCTGTAGGCCTGTTCTTCGGAATGTTCTTCAGCGACGGTTCAATACCTGAAATCACAGATGCATTCAGCAACCATCATCCGCATGCCGACAGTGTGCCGCTGTTCCCCTGCTTGTGTATCACCATTGCCTGCGGTGCGGTGAGCGGATTCCATGCTACCCAGAGCCCGATGATGGCGCGCTGTCTGAAGAACGAGAAATATGGACGTGGCGTATTCTATGGTGCAATGATAACTGAGGGACTCGTGGCATTGATTTGGGCTTCGGCTTCCATCAAGTTTGCCGACTCATTGAATGTGGCTGGCAATACTCCATACGAGAAGTTGCTTACTGCCATGACTGAACCAAATGGAAGCATCAACCCAGCTATCATTGTGAACAACATCTGTCATTCTTGGCTGGGCTCAGCGGGCGGAGTGCTTGCCATCCTTGGAGTGGTGGCTGCGCCAATCACAACTGGCGACACTGCATTCCGCAGTGCACGACTGATTGCTGCCGACTTCCTGAAGATCAAGCAGGACAAAATCTTCAAGCGCATCATGCTCTGCCTGCCTATCTTCGTGATTTCAATAGTACTTATTTTTGCAGACTTCGCCATACTGTGGCGTTACTTTGCTTGGTTCAACCAGACTCTCTCAGCCTTCACATTCTGGGCAATCACAGTCTATCTTGCAAAGCTCAACAAGCCATACATCATCACACTCATACCGGGAATGTTCATGACCTGCGTATGCTCAACCTACATTCTGATTGCACCTGAAGGATTCCAGTTACCGACACTCGTGGCTGACCTTGGCGGATTGGCAATTACGCTTGTGGCATTGACAGGATTCATCTTCTGGCTTCGCATGTATCACAAGCATCCACAGTTGATGAAGTGATGCAGAAAAGGGCGATAATGCCGTCAAGACAAGTTTTAAGTAAAAATAAATCATAATTTATTTGGCGCTTACAGTTGTTTCCCCTATCTTTGCGTATAACAATTAAATGAAAGAGATGAATACGAGCGATAGCATTGTAATTATACCGACGTACAACGAGAAAGAGAATATTGAAAGAATCATACGTGCAATCTTTGCACTGGAGACGGATTTCAACATACTGGTCATTGACGACAATTCTCCCGATGGCACTGCAAGCATTGTGAAGGGGCTGATGGAAAAAGAGTTCGTCGACAGGCTCTTCATCCTTGAACGTTCGGGCAAACTCGGACTTGGAACAGCCTATATCACAGGGTTCAAATGGGCAGTCGAGAGAAAGTACGATTTCATCTTCGAGATGGATGCCGACTTCTCGCATGCACCTGCAGACCTTCCACGCCTCTATGCCGCATGCAAGGACGAGGACAACGACATGTCGATTGGTTCGAGATATGTGTCGGGAGTGAATGTTGTGAACTGGCCGATGGGCCGTGTACTGATGTCCTACTTCGCTTCCAAGTATGTGCAGTTTGTGACAGGACTGAAGATTTGCGACACCACAGCCGGGTTTGTATGCTACAGACGTCGGGTGCTGGAAACCATCGACTTGAATGCCGTGAGATTCAAGGGTTATGCGTTCCAAATTGAGATGAAATACACTGCATACAAGTGCGGGTTCAGGATTAAAGAAGTTCCGGTAATCTTTGTAAACAGGGTGGAGGGAACTTCGAAAATGAGCGGTGGCATATTCAGCGAGGCATTGCTCGGTGTAATCCGTCTGCGTCTTGACGGATGGTTCAAGAATTATCCAACAGCTAAGAACTGATGAAATATGAGAATCGTAATCAGCGGTGCAACAATCGTCAATGAAGAGAGAAGTTTCATTGGTTCGGTAATCATTGAAAATGAGTTCATCAGTGAGATAATAGAAGGTAAAATACTGCAGCCTACCGATGACGACAATTTTATTGATGCCCGTGGACTGTATCTGTTCCCTGGAGTGATTGACGACCATGTACATTTCCGTGAACCGGGCTATGAATACAAAGCCGACATAGCATCGGAAAGCCGTACAGCAGCAGCAGGAGGTGTCACTTCCTACATGGAGATGCCCAACACCCAGCCTCCTACAACTTCGTTGGACCGGCTTGAGGAGAAGTTTGACCTTGGAAAGAAAAAGAGTCGTGTGAACTATTCATTCTATTTTGGTGCGACCAACGACAATGTCAATACTCTGCCTCTGCTTGATGTCCACAGAGTACCAGGTGTGAAAGTGTTCATGGGCTCGAGCACGGGAAACCTGCTGGTGGACAACTACGAGTCGATGCGTCAGATTTTTGAGAAATCGCCACTGCGCATTGTGGCTCATTGCGAAGACAATGCAATCATAGAACAGAACATCAAACTGTTCAAGAAAAAATATAAAGGACAGAACGATTTCCCTGTGCGCTATCATTCACGCATACGAAATGTCGATGCGTGTTATGAGGCATCGGCAAAAGCCGTGAAGCTTGCCAGGGAAACAGGTGCAAGACTGCATGTGGCACATGTGTCGACTGCAAAGGAATTGGCTTTGTTTGACAATAGTCAGCCTCTTGCCGAGAAACAAATCACAGCCGAGGCTTGCATTGCCCATCTCATGTTCACCTCGGAGGACTATGATTCGTTTGGATCAAAGATAAAGTGCAACCCGTCAGTCAAGTCGCCGGAAGACCAACAGTCACTGTATGAAGGACTGAGAAACGGACTGATAGACGTGGTGGCAACCGACCATGCACCTCATCTTCTGAACGAAAAGGAGGGTGGGGCACTGCGTGCCATGTCGGGCATGCCGCTCATTCAGTTCTCACTCGTCAGCATGCTGGAACTTTCAGACAAGGGCGTGCTGCCACTCGAACATATTCCACAACTCATGAGCCACAATCCTGCAACCTTGTTCAAGATAAGGAAGCGCGGATTCATCCGCCAGGGCTATTATGCTGACCTTGTACTGGTTGACCCCAATGCCAACTGGCATGTAGGCAAGGGTAGGTACTACACCAAATGTGGATGGACACCTATGGACGACCGCATCTTCAAGTGGAAAGTGGTGAGAACCATTGTGAATGGAGTGACTGCCTATGTCGACGGCATCGTGGTGGACGGCGTGAGAGGAATGGAACTGCAGTTCGACTGATACTTCTAATTACACAGAATTACCAGGAAAGATGACAGACTCTTATTCCATTGACGACTTGATTCAATACATCAGTTGGGAACATTTCTTTTTCACATGGAACGTAAGTGCGCAAAGCGAGGCTGCCGGGAAACTGAAGGAAGAAGCTATTGCGCTGCTTGATGAACTGAAAGACTCGGTATGCGTGAATTTCATGCTGAAACCCTTCGATGTGCATTCAGATGGCGATGACATCATCATCAACCAATCTGTGCGTGTTCCTTTCCTTCGCCAGCAGGAACCCGGAAAAGACGGATTCTGCCTCTGTATGAGCGATTACGTAAAAGATTCCGATGACAAACTGTATGTTTTTGCTACTACAGTACAGCAGAAAACTTTACAGCAGGGATTCAGGCAACAGGCAACTATACGGCAGGAGGAAAACGAGAATGTGGCAGACGACCCATACAAGACACTCCTTATTCAAACATTGTCCGACCGACTGGCTGAAGCTGCTGCCGAGCGCTTGCAGGCTGATGTGGAAAAGAAAGAGAATTTGCCTTCGGCTTCAATCATACGTCCTGCAGTGGGTTATCCGTCGATTCCCGACATGTCCATCAACTTTATCATTGACCAACTGTGTGACTTCAAGAGCATAGGTATCAGCCTTACTGAGAGTGGCATGATGAAGCCCCATTCTTCGGTAAGCGGTTTCATGATTCTTAATCCACACGCACGCTACTTCTCTGTAGGCAAGATAAGCGAAGACCAATTGGTGGACTATGCCAAACGACGTGGCTACAGCGAAGAGAAGATGAGAGTGTTTGTCAATGTGTAAGAATGGGAAAATTTGTATATGCGTAAGAAAACAATGTACATTGTCGCGGCAGTAATAGTCTTGTTATTGACAGTCGGTAGCTTCGGCTATTTCTACGGCAGCCGTCATTTCGTTGTGGATGAACGGACACTCTATTTCGACGATTTGCCCGACTCTTTCGATGGATACCGAATAGTACAGTTCTCCGACTTCCATTCAATGGCATTCCATCACGGGCACGAAGATGACGTGGATAAAATAGTGAATCTCATCAATTCACAACACTGTGACTTGATAGTTTTCACAGGCGATTTGGTGTCGATACAGAGTAATGAACTTGATGGCTTTGAGAAAAGTCTGTCGCAGCTAAATGCTCCCGATGGAGTGATTTCCATAACCGGTAACCATGACTACGGACTCTACAACCGGCATTTTACCAACAGACAACGGATAGAAGACTCAAAAGAACTGCATCGGCGCGAAAAGAGCATGGGATGGCAAATCCTGTTGAACGACCATAGAATAATAAGGAAAGGCACTGATTCAATAGCAGTCGTCGGAGTGGAGAACGACGGTGAGGCACCCCGTTTCCCTTCATACGGCAACCTTCCCAAAGCGATGTCGGGCATTTCAGATGGAACATTTGAAGTCCTGCTCAGTCACGACCCCACACATTGGTGTCGCAAGGTGATTCCAGACACCGACATACAACTGACTTTGTCTGGGCACACACATGCGGGTCAGTTCAAGTTGTTTGGTTGGTCACCCGTTTCCATGATTTATGATGAGTGGAGTGGGGTGTATGAAAATACAAAACAAGGCAAGACAGGACGCAGCATCCGTCAGATCCTTGTGGTGAGTGAAGGCATAGGTTGTGTGCCAGTACCGTTCCGTATAGGTGCATGGCCCGAGATAAAAGTCATCACACTAAAGAAAAGTACAAAGAACAAAAAAGCAGAATCGTCATGTATAAATTCTATTCACTTGTAATTGCACCATTGTTATTCTGTGTAATAACCATACTGACCGGGCTGGCAGTCACAATCACATCTCTGCTGGGAATCAATGTCCTTGCGCACCATTATGTGCCACAGTGGTGGGGAAAACTGTCCATCAAACTGTTTTTACTTGATGTGGAAGTAAAGGGAATTGAGAAGATTGACAAGAAGCAGTCATACATCTTTCTTGCCAACCACCAAGGTTATTTCGATATTCTTCTGCTGTATGGCTATCTTGGATGCACGTTCAAGTGGATGATGAAGGAATATCTGAAGAAAATGCCAGTTGTGGGTTGGACTTGCATGTGCACCCACCAGATATTTGTGGGTGATAGTCTGACTTCCATCCACAAAGCCATCGACCACTCAAGAAAAGTGTTGCGCGAAGGAATGTCGATGGCGATATTCCCCGAAGGTACACGCACTTATGATGGCAAGATGATTCCGTTCAAGCGCGGTGCATTCATGCTTGCCAATGAAATTGGATTGCCGCTTGTACCAATCACCATCAACGGATCGTTCAACGTGTTCGGCAGAAAAGCCAAGTCAGTGACAAGGGGCAAACTGACTTTAATCATACACGACCCCATTACGAGTGAAGACCGTCAGGACAAGAATGTGAAGACAATCATGCAGGACGTGCACGACGTCATTGAGAGCGACTTGCTTGCTTGAGCGTATTGACCGTTGGCCGTATAGGTCGTTGACAATGCTACGAGCTAGCTCTCTCCGAAGGCATTAAAGCGAGCGTTGGAATCAGCGTGCGGCAGACAAGACGAGCGAAGCTCGAGTGTCATCCGCATGGCTAACACAAAAGCACCAAACATTTATGTTTGCCCGACAAAGGGTGTTTTTTTCGTTTTTGTCTGTAAAAACTATCCGTATGGCAACATATTTATAAATATTTTGTGATTTCTTTCCGTCTTTCTCAGAATTTATTTGTACTTTTGCGCTATGCTTGCAC
>CAVHYP010000030.1:0-30816 GCA_963640465.1 Bacteroidaceae bacterium
CCATCGATGCCTACGTGGAGAAGGTGAAAAACAAGCTGAAGGAGGCAACTGAATAGGGCAGAATGTGTCAACTGGATAAGGTTGAATATGGCGGCTGAGCAACCATAAATCGGACAGCCAAACCATAGGACTCGGAGAGTCGCGGAAACGCGGCTCTTTTTTTTCTGACTGGAAAAAATATTTTCCTAGTCAGAGAAAAAGTTTTTCCTGGTCAGAGAAATAAAACGGGGTGAAATGGGATGGCTCGAAAGGTGGCGGACAAGACTGTTGGAATCAAAAGAGGAGAGGTGGTTGGTGGCATAAACTGATGGTCGGTCGGTTGGTTTCTGTCCTTGTAGATGGAAGCATTGGATATGTCCTCAAAATGTCGGATGCGCCTGACCGATTTCGGAAAGAAAAGCAAAAGGAAATGGGTGGAAGAAGGACTAATTCCTGACAGCTAACAGTTGGCAATTAAAAAATAATGGTATCCCTCATTTCGACTTTCCTTCTCTTTCTGTATATAATGTATTAATAATTAATTGGTTATATATGATATGTAGGGGCGGAGCAAAAAGTGGGGGTAGCTAAAAAAACTAACTGTCAACTGTCAGTTGTCAGTTAATAGCTCTTAATGTATTGACTAAGTGTTTGTTGTATGACAACTTGTGATTGTTGATAATATTGAAACGAGAAGGTTGATAAAGCTACAAAGCCTCATTTTCATGCGAATTAGCCTCTGAAAACGGCTTGTTTTCGCGAGTTTTAGGGCGTTTTCCTTGGGTCTTCATGCCCTTACTAGCCGTTTTAACACTTCTGAATCTTGCGCGTTTTCAATGGCTCTCGTCCGAAATCTGCGTGATTTGAGAGCGGAAATGGCAGTTCAACTGTTATGGCAAAGCGCTTTCAAGGCTCGAATGCGAGGATGGATAAGGCTGAAAGGGTTGAAAACGTTGAGATGTTAAATCACGAGTCAAAGAAAATAGACTGGCGACCATTCGATTGTCAGTCTATTCCTGTACCCAGAGCCGGGGTCGAACCGGCACGGGTTGCCCCACTGGTGTTTGAGACCAGCGCGTCTACCGATTCCGCCATCTGGGCCTTTTGCTTTTAGCGAGTGCAAAGTTAAGAAATAATTCAGAATGGGCAATGCATAAATCAGTTTTTTTTATCTTTATGCATGTTTTCATGCCGTTTGACTGCCCACTTTGAAGAAAAAGCCCGTCGGAAACGCTCGTCACTTCGCTGCGTTCTTCGTCAGTTGCGCATAGAGGTCACGCATGCCTTCGGTTGCTTTCTTGGCAATGACGTGTATATTGGAGTATGCCGGCACATTGTTGGGATGCGGGTCGATGAGATAAACCTCTGCGTCGTGGCGTGCATAGCTGAGAAGTCCTGCTGCCGGATAGACATTGAGCGATGTACCGATGACAATCACGATGTCTGCCTCTGCCACACGTTTTGCTGCCGGTTCAATCATCGGGACTGATTCGCCGAACCACACGATGAACGGGCGCAGCTGGCTTCCGTCGGCTGCCTTGTCGCCCAAGCTGATGTCGGAGTCGGTTGAGGGCAGTGTGATGATACATTTGTGGTCGTTGGGATTGGTAGTGGAAGTGGCTTTCATTAGTTCACCATGCAGATGGATCACATTGTGTGAACCTCCGCGCTCGTGCAGATTGTCCACATTCTGGGTTACCACGCACACGTCGTACTGTCCTTCCAGCTTTGCCACCAGTCGGTGGGCTTCGTTGGGCTGCACGTCTGCCAGTTGGCGACGGCGCTCGTTGTAGAAGTTGATTACGAGTTCTGGGTTTCGGTAGTAGCCCTCGATGCTTGCCACGGCTTCAATGGGATATTGCTCCCAAAGCCCGCCGGAGTCGCGGAAGGTGGTGATTCCGCTTTCGGCGCTTATGCCTGCTCCGGTAAGGAAAACAATTTTCTTCATAGTATAATAGTATATGAGTTTTGCAATTCGTTATCCAAAAGTAGCCAAAACAAATTAAATGAACAAACAATAGGGTGATAAATCATGAAAAAATGCATTTTGTTTTGTCCGTAACTTGATTTATAGTATCTTTGCGCCCGAAAATAGAGTAATAGACTAAAGTATATAGAAAATATATAGATGGATAAATTGAGTTACGCCCTTGGTTTGGGTATTGGACAACAGCTCAGACAAATGGGGCTGAAGGATGTGTTGAGCGTTGAGGATTTTGCCAGTTCAATTACAGATGTCCTGCAGGGAAATGAATTGAAAGTGTCAAACAGCGAGGCTCAGGGCATAGTGCAGGCTTTCTTCCAGAAGCAAGAGAAAGTGATGCAGGAAGAGCGTGCAAAACTTGGAAAGGCTGAACTGGAGCGCGGACGTGTGTTCCTCGAGAACAACGGCAAGCGCGAGGGTGTGGTTACCACAAAGAGCGGTCTGCAATACGAGGTGATTCGTGAGGGAGAAGGAAAACATCCTAAGGCAACCGACAAAGTGCGCTGCCACTATGAGGGTAGACTGATTGACGATTCGGTGTTCGACAGCTCATACAAACGCAACGAACCTGCTGTGTTCGGACTTAACCAGGTGATTCCGGGATGGACCGAAGGACTGCAGCTGATGGGCGAGGGAGCAAAGTACCGCTTCTTCATCCCTTATCTGTTGGGTTACGGAGAAAGCGGCGCAGGCGAGATGATTCCACCGTTTGCTACACTTGTGTTCGATGTGGAACTGCTTGAGGTCCTCTAATACGGCAGAAAACTGCAAAGAACCGCACACATATTATATTAATAGGAAAGTTCAATAAATAAAAAACATACAGAATAATGAAAAAGATTATTATGGCAGCAATTGCTTGTGCTGCAATCATGTGTACTTCATGCGACAACACGAATGTCAAGGCTGACTTGAACAATAATGTTGACTCTTTGACAAACTATCTTGGTATTGCTCAGGCTGAAGGCTTGAAGCAGTATATGAAAATGCAGCTGCAGGTGGATTCCACTTACACTGACGAATTCATCAAGGGTATGATTGAGGGTGCCACTGCAAAGGAAGACCCAAAGAACGAAGCCTACATGAAGGGTCTGCAGGTGGGAAAGCAGATCAAGAGCATGGCAGAAGGCCTCAGCAAGGAAGTTTACGAGGACGACTCAACACAGCAAGTGCCTGTGAAGAACCTGTTGGCTGGTATCATCAGCGGACTGAAGGGCAAAGCTGGAATGAAGAGCGACAGTGCTTACAAAGAGTTTGAACGTCTGCTTGCTCCTATTCACGATGCCAACCTCGAAAAGAAATATGGCGAAGCAAAAGCGGCTAACGAGAAGTTCCTTGCCGACAACGCAAAGAAAGAAGGCGTGAAGATTCTTCCTTCAGGAATTCAGTACAAGGTGATTGCAAACGGAACAGGCGCCCTACCAACCGACACTACAGTCGTCAAGTGCTTCTACGAAGGCAAACTGATTGACGGAACAGTGTTTGACAGCAACATCGGCGGTGAACCATTCGAAGTTGATATGGCTAATCCACGCGTTATCCCAGGATGGGTTGAAGTGCTCAAGATGATGCCGGCAGGCAGCAAGTGGGAAGTTTACATCCCTCAGAAGCAGGCTTACGGTTCACAGGCTATGGGACAGATCAAGCCATTCTCAACTCTTATCTTTACAATCGAAGTAGTGAAGTAAACTTACACGGAATATGAACAAGAAATCATTAGTTCTTGTGGTTTGTGCAGTTATGGCAAGTGCGTCTGTAACTGCACAAATTGCAGAAAAACCACTCACTCCAAAGGAGCAGAAGGCAAAGCAGAAAGAGGAACTCAAGGAATTCAAGGCAAAGCAGAAGGCAGAACTCGAGCAGTTCATCGCCAAGCAGAAGAATCCGGAACTGGCAAACAAGGCAGTGGAGATTGGCAAACCAGTACTCACCAACGATGGTGACTCGATTGCCCACCTCTTCGGCATCTTCCAGTCAAACGGACTGAAGAATTACCTTGCAGTGCAGATGAATGTCGACACCACCAATTGCATGAACGAGTTCTGCAATGGAGTGAAGGACCGCATGGCAGCAGACCCCAACGACAAGGGTGCAGCCGCATATCAGGCAGGCATGCAGATAGGCAGCCAGATAGAGAATATGGCAGCAAGCCTGAGCAAAGATTATTATGCAGCAGACTCCGACAAGAAAATCTCACCGTCAATCGTGGCAAACGGAATTCTGAGCGCACTGATGGGACAGAACGATGTCACTCTGCAGGATGCCCAGTCGCAGTTCCAGACAAAGATGACTGCACGCCAGGCAGAGAATATGGAGAAACTCTATGGACCAAACCGTGAGGCAGGCGAGAAATGGCTTGCTGACAATGCCAAGAAAGAAGGTGTGGTGGTTATGCCGTCAGGATTGCAGTACAAGATTCTCACCAAGGGAACGGGTGAAGTGCCTACGTCAAAACAGAAAGTGAAGGTGAACTACGAAGGGCGACTGATTGACGGAACAGTGTTCGACAGCTCGTACAAGCGCAACAAGCCTTCCACATTCGGAGTTTCCCAGGTTATCAAGGGATGGACCGAAGCCCTGTGCATGATGCCAGTGGGCAGCAAGTGGGAAGTGTACATTCCTTATTCACTTGCTTACGGCGAAAGAGAATCAGGACAGATCAAGCCTTATTCAGCGCTGATATTCACAGTGGAGTTGCTGGATATTGAAAAATAAATGCATTAATGGGGCAGACTTCGGTTTGCTCCTTTTTTGTTCCCATCCGGCAACAATAATTCGCGAGCCATGCGCTCGATGGCCAATGATCTATACGCTAGACAGCCAATGAACCATACGCTCGTTTATTGATGGGCAAAGGCAGGTGAATGCTTCCATCTTTTTATTACCTTAACGAATGAAGATTAAATAATATTAAAGTAACGGAATTTGCAAATAGGATACAAAGTTTCTTGTTACTTTTGCGGCATGAAGTATAGTCTACATATTGACACTGATTCTTTGGCAGGCTGTGGGAATGATTGAGGTCAAGGCTCAGAACATTGTCGTCGACGACAACAACAACCGCCAGATGGCAGGTGACCCGATATTCCAGCACCAGGTGGGATATGCTGGAATGGTGGAATATGAGGGCGAGGAAATTCCCTGGTTCATTTTGTCGGACGTGTACATCTACAATAAATTGAAGTTCAAGACCAAGCATCAGGCAAAGAAATATTTCAAGATTGCATACAATATAAAGAAGGTGTACCCCATAGCAGTGGAAATACAGAAGGCCATAAACTCATGCGTTTCCCATCTCGATTCGCTTCAGTCGAAGGAGGAGAAAGACACCTACATGAAAAGCATAGAGAAAGAACTGCGTAAGCAATACACCCCACGACTGAAGAAACTGACGTTTGCACAGGGAAAACTGTTGATTAAACTCATCGACCGCCAGTGTGGCATGACGAGTTACCAGCTGATTCGCACTTACATGGGCAAGTTCAAGGCAGGTCTCTCGAATGCTTTTGCATCGCTGTTTGGTGCAAGTCTGAAGAAACAGTACGACCCAGATGTCGACGACCGTCTCACCGAACGATGTATACTGCTGATTGAATCCGGACAGATGTAATCATTGATATCTGCCCTTTGGGAATGTCTGCCCTTTTGTGTGGCGAAATCAACGATGGAATCGTCTTTCTGCTTTCGTCCTATGAAAGACTTCTTCTATTCTATGGATGATTCTGAAAATAACCTTTGTGGGTTTCATGTTGAATGAAATCGTATAAACGTGGAATTTTTAGAAACAGCCTAATAAATATGTTAGGAAAAAATCGTAAATTTGCAGTTTAAATAGGATTAACTGCTGTAAGTAGCCCTCTCTATGATAAAATCATTACATATAGAACACTATGCACTGATAGACAGGTTGGACATCAACCTGCATCCGGGCTTCTCTGTCATCACCGGCGAAACCGGTGCCGGAAAATCAATTATCCTTGGCGCCATCGGACTGCTGCTCGGCGAAAGAGCCGACACCAAAGCAATCAAGGCTGGTGAGAAGCGTTGTCTCATCGAGGCATTGTTCGACTTGTCGGAAGCAGGGCTTGACAGTTTCTTCTCCGACAATGAACTCGACTTCGATGAGGGCGAATGTATCATAAGAAGGGAAATCTCCTCATCGGGCAGAAGCCGTGCCTTCATCAACGACACACCAGTGAGCCTGTCACAACTGAAAGAGATTGGCAACCAACTCATCGACATCCATTCGCAGCACAAGAACCTGCTACTGGGGAAAGAGGACTTCCAGTTGAACATACTGGATGTATTGTCGAAAGATGTAGAGGCTCTCGACCGCTACAGAGAAACTTACAAGCATTACAGGGAACTGTGCCGACAGCTCGACGAATTAACGAAAACTTCACGGCAAAACCGCGAAGAGGAAGACTATCTGCGCTATCAGGTGAACCAACTGGCAGAGGGCAATCTGCAGAAGGATGAGCAGGAAGAACTGGAAAGCGAACAGGGCGTGCTCAGCCATGCGGAAGAAATAAAGCAAGCCTTGTATGAGGCTCGTCAGTACATCTTCGCAGACGAGGGCAACGACACGCTGCAGAATGTGAAGCAGAGCATTGCTGCACTGAAGGGCATTGCTACCATGTTCCCGCAGGCAGAAGAACTGCTGCAACGGCTCGACAGCTGCTACATAGAACTCAAAGACGTCTCGAATGAGCTGGAAGTCAAGTCTGACGATGTGGAATACGACCCGCAGAGACTGGAACAGGTGAACGAGCGTCTGAGTACCATCTACACGTTGGAAAAGAGATACCACGTGGACACGGTGGACGAACTGCTGGACATACAGAAAGATCTGGAGAGTAAGCTGTCGCTGATTGACAACAGCGATGAACATATCGAGGCACTTCGTCATGAGAAGGAAGAAGTATACAAGGACGTGACCGGGCAGGCGGCTGTGCTGACTGACATGCGGCAGAAGGCGAAACTTCAGCTGGAGACAGACATCATCAATCTGTTGTCTTCCCTCGGAATGCCGAACGTGAAGTTTGAGGCAGAACTGACCGAACGTGCCGAACCCGACATCAACGGAAAAGACCGTGTTGCCTTCATGTTCTCTGCCAACAAGAATGTACCGATGCAGCCTCTCTCACAGATTGCTTCCGGAGGAGAAATCGCCAGAGTGATGCTCTGTCTGAAAGCCCTGATTGCAGGTGCAGTCAATTTGCCGACCATCATCTTCGATGAAATCGACACCGGTGTTTCGGGCAGCATTGCCGAGAAGATGGCAGAAATCATGAGAGACATGGGCAAGGAAGGACGTCAGATAATCAGTATCACCCATCTGCCGCAGATTGCTGCGCTGGGACGCTATCA
Source organism: Bacteroidaceae bacterium (assembly GCA_963640465.1). Classification (GTDB taxonomy): domain Bacteria; phylum Bacteroidota; class Bacteroidia; order Bacteroidales; family Bacteroidaceae; genus Colivivens. The sequence goes on from CAVHYP010000030.1 coordinate 7,334, forward strand.
CTATAAAGTCTACAAGGAAGAAAGCCTTTTCTCTGTCTCCACACATATTGTGGAACTCACCTCATCGCAGCGGATAGAGGAAATAGCCCACATGTTGAGCGGTTCAACTCTGAGCGAGGCAGCAATGAACAATGCAAGAGAACTATTGAAATTATGAACTTCAAAAATAACGTTGACATTAAAGGTTTAGGAAGACTGGTGCGCCTTCTGCTTGTCGCAGCCATCCTTCTACTTGCCGCTCCTGCAAAAGCCCAGGAAGCAGCAGTGCCGAAATGGGGAAGTAAGGTGCAGAAAGGACTTGTATCGGTGGTTTCGTACGACAAGGACGGAAACCAATTGAAGTCGGGCACTGGATTCTATATCTCCAACGATGGCATTGCCATTGCTGACTACGAGATATTCTATGGAGCCTACAGCGCCATAGTTTCGGACATGACTGGCAAGAAGAACAAGGTGGAACGCATCTTGGGTGCGAACGACACATATTCATTGGTGCGGTTCAAGGTTGCAACTGAAAAGTCGGTTGCTCTCGAGTGCGCCCCATCCAAGGCACAGGATGGCGCAGTGCTTTTCGCTATGAAATATTCAAGCGACAAAATCAAGGCATGTCCCACAACACGCGTGAACGAGGCAAAGGCAGTGGGCGAACCTCCGTTCCCCTTCTACACGCTGTCGTTTGCCATCGACGAGTCTTATCTCGGAGCACCGCTCTTGAATGCCAAAGGACAGGTTGTGGCTACAGTGCAGCCGTCCATCGGACTTAACGGCTACGGACTGGGCATTCAGTTCATCGATACGTTGAAGATACAGGCAATTGCATCACAGATGAACAACCTGGCACTCGACAATATCCACATGCCAAAGGGATTGCCAGACAACATGGAAGAAAGTCTGGTGTACCTCTACATAAAGTCGAGCACCATGAAGGACGATGAATATCTTGACCTTACCAACCTCTTTGTGAAGACCTACCCGGACAATGCCGAAGGCTATTACCGCCGTGCCACACCGTTGATTGACCTCGCACAGTTTGACGAAGCGGACAAGGACTTGCAGCAGTACTACAAACAGAGCGAAGACAAGGCCGTGGCAAACTCAAGGATAGCAGATATCATCTACACAAAACTCCTGTACCAGCCCAATCCCGAATACAGCAAGTGGACTTACGACGTGGCTGTCAGCTACATCGACAAGGCACTTGAATTGTCGCCCAATGACCTGAACTACAAACTTCTGAAATCGCGCATTCTGATGTCGAAGAAAGACTATATCGGCGCACTGGCAATATACGACGAGCTGAACAAAGGCGAAAACCGCAGCCCGTCGACCTTCTATGCAGCAGCCCTTGCCCACGAGGGGTTGGGCGATACGGCAACAGTGCAGATAGAATTGCTCGACAGTGCAATAGCTTTGTTCCCAACTCCGCTGCCAGCCGAGGCAGCCAACTATGTACTGCGACGCGGACAACTGTATGTGCGTGCAGGACTGTATCGTGAAGCAGTGCAGGACTACAACCAGTATGCATTCCTCAGCAACAGTAAGGTGAATGCCAAGTTCTATTACGACAAGTCGAAGCTGGAGGTGAAGGCGAGAATGTATCAGCAGGCGCTCGATGACCTCAACAGTGCCATCAACATGGCACCGGGCAATGTGCTCTACTATGTGGAGAAGAGTGGGCTTCTGCTGCGAGTCAACGAGATTGACGAATGTATCACTGCAGCACAGCAAGCACTGGAAATAGCGCCCGACAATGCCGATGCCTATCGTATAATGGGTTATGCCCAGATACAGAAAGGCAATGTGGAAGCAGGCAAGAAAAGTCTGCAGAAAGCTATCGACCTGGGCGATGAACTGTCGAAGGAATTAATCAAGGATTACATAAAGTAGAGAACCGCACAAGCATGAATTATGCACGATTAACAAACACCTCAAAAGAGATTGCCGCCCTCTCGAGGTCAATTCTCTTTCCCGATTTTTATGGTGACTACACAAAAAGTGAAGCCGAGAAGGTCTCACGATTGAGAGAGATGCTTTGCCCGGAACTGCTGCCCGCAGACAAGGCAGACGAATTCATCGCTAAGTTGCCCGGCATACGCCAAAGTCTGAATACCGACGTGGTGGCAGCCTACAATGGCGACCCTGCTGCAAACAGCTATGAAGAAGTGATTTGCTGCTACCCAATTATCAAGGTTCTGATGAACTATCGTGTGGCACACGAACTGTTGGTGATGGGCGTGGCACTCGTACCACGAATGCTGACAGAGATGGCACACTCGGAAACCGGAATCGACATACATCCGGGTGCACAGATAGGAGACTACTTCACCATTGATCACGGCACCGGAGTCGTGATAGGTGAGACAAGCATCATAGGCAACAACGTGAAGCTCTACCAGGGCGTGACCCTCGGAGCAAAGAGCTTTCCGCTCGACCCCGATGGTAATCCGATAAAGGGAATTCCTAGACATCCTATACTGGAAGACGACGTGATAGTCTACTCCAATTCCAGTATTCTCGGACGCATAACCATCGGACGTGGGGCAGTGATAGGAGGAAACGTGTGGGTGACACAGGATGTGCCTGCAGGTGCAAAGATAATTCAGTATAGAAAATAAAAGAATCAGATAAATGAAACGTAAGCTAATAGCCAAAACATTTGCCGGTCTTGAGGACGTCTTGGCAAAAGAACTGGAACAACTTGGTGCAGAAGACATAGAGAAAGGCATCCGAATGGTGTCGTTCTCAGGCGACAAGTCAATGCTCTATCGTGCCAATTTCTGTCTGCGTACAGCTGTAAAAATTCTCATGCCTATCAAAGAGTTCAAGGCAAAGAATGCAGACGAGGTGTATAACGTGGTGAAAGCCATAGAATGGAGCGACTATATGGACAACACCTCCACATTTATCGTCGAGTCAGTGGTGTTCTCCGAAGAGTTCCGGCACTCACGCTTTGCAGCCTACCGGGTGAAAGACGCCATTGCCGACTACTTCCGCGAGAAGACAGGCAAACGTCCAAATGTCAGCATATCCAATCCCGACATACGAATCAACATCCACATAGCAGAGAACGACGTGACCATTTCTCTCGACAGCTCGGGCGAAAGTTTGCACCAGAGAGGTTACAGGGTTGGCACAGTAAAAGCTCCGCTCAATGAAGTGCTTGCTGCCGGAATGATTATGCTTACCGGCTGGAACGGAGAATCTGACCTGATTGACCCGATGTGCGGTTCAGGCACAATCCTTATCGAGGCAGCTCTGATTGCGCGCAATATCTATCCGGGAGTGTTCCGTAAGGAATTTGCTTTTGAGCGCTGGAAAGACTTCGATGCAGAGATGTTTGAGGCAATATATAACGACGATTCGCAGGAACGTGAGTTTAACCACAAGATATATGGTTACGACATCAACCGCACAGCTGTGGCTACAGCATTGGAGAATGCCAAATCAGCAGGTGTGATCGATATGGTGACTGTTGCACAGCAGGATGTGCGCGATTTCCAGCAGCCGGATGAGAAGGCAATCATGATAACCAACCCTCCGTATGGAGAACGGATAACCACCGACGACATCCTCGGACTTTATGCCGACATGGGTTCAGTACTTAAACGCTCATTCGTAGGCAACGATGCATGGATTCTCAGTTATCACGAAGAATGTTTCATGAAGATAGGTTTCCGTCCGTCCACACGCATCATCCTCTACAATGGTTCACTTGAATGTGAATTCAGAAAATACCAGGTGTTTGAGGGCAAACTCAATGAGCGCCGCAGTGAAGGACTTGACATCAAGACCGATGAAGACCGACTCCGCAACCTGAGATTCAAAGGACACAAGCGTGTACAGGAGCCACGTGAGGACGAAGAGGAGAATGATGACGTCTACAGCAAAGAGCCAAAGCTCAACCGATTCAATTTCAAATGGGGTGACCGCAAGTCGGGCTATGAAAAAGAAGACGAACATCATTTCAAGTCCAGACCATTCTCACGTCCCTATGGAAAAAGCGTTGACAGCGATCGAAAAGACCGTCCGTTCAGAACAAGACGTGACGGCGATGAACATCCATTCAAGTCAAGGCGAGACGGTGACGATCGTCCGTTCAAGTCAAGACGCGGCGCAGCCGATTTCCATTCTTCAAGAGATGGTTTCAAATCCAGAAGAGACGCCGAACACGGCAAACGCAACGACTCTGACCACTATGGTAAAGGACGTGGCAAAGGCTCATTCGATAAATTCGGCCACTCTGACCACTCCGACAAACGTTCCTACCGCAAGCCGGGACGCCCATCCTTCGACAGCGACGGACGCCCCATCAAGGAAGATTGATTACTTGTGCTTGTCGAACTGAAGGAGCTAAATAGGCAATGGATAGGAGCTAGCCCTCTCCGAGGACATTAAAGCGAGCGCAGAAATTAGTGCGCTGCAAACATTTACGGGCTGACTCCTGCGTAGCGTGTAATGCTTGAACGACGATATTTGTGAAATGACGCTTGAGTGCTGTCTTGCGGGACGTGTATGCAGTCCGTCACTGGTCTTCATTCAGATAGCTGGGATTGTGCTTGATGTATTCGTGGCCGAACCGGCAATGTATGCAGTCCTTGGGCTGGCAATAGCGGGTGACGAGCTGGATGATTGCCTGTGACTCTGATGCCGACCTGCACTCGATGCCTGCCGAACGCCATTCATCCACAAAATGGTTTTTCTCTGGCTTCAGTTCGCCGAGCCAACTGAGGGCTTTCTCGCAGAGTGAATCATCTGACTTGTAACGTCCGTATGCAAAGAGCAATGGAATGATTGTGTTGATGATTATCAGCTCTTTTGAAGATTTTGTCAGGACTTTGTCCATCGGCTTCGTCGCTGTCGACTTGAACGAATAATGGGTGGTCCAGAAATCGTTCACCTGGGTGTGGAGCAACTGGTAAAGGTCTGCAACCGAATTGGAATTGACCACTTTCGACATGTTGAGCTGACCCGAATGATACATCGTTGCGAGTTGGGCAATGCGTATGTGAGGGAAGTTCTGCGGACGCAGACGGAGGAATTTCCACTGATGCGGCTCCATGCTCTGCAACTGGAATTTATGGCGGAGATAGTCGAATTCCCTTGACAGACGATGATAGTATTCGGGAAGGCTGGGGTCGGAAGCTCTAAGCAATCCTGCCACACCGAAAAACATGGCTTCAATCTGGAACAAATCGTCGCGATGCTTGGCGAGGGCATTCGTGGGAATTAGCCTTGCCAACTGCTCGAACGCATCGCCATTCTTGCCAAAACCGAAGTTACGGCAAAGGGTGACGAACATGGTGGACTCCCAGTCGTTATCGAGTTGTTTTCTCCGATCTATGATATTACGTGTGCGCTGTTCGAGGCGCTCGACATACAGCGAGGAAAACCATGAGGTGATGACCACACGCGGTAAAGCTGTCAGCACTTCCCTGCATTTGGGATTGGCATCGGAGGCAATGAGTTTGGTGTAGTTTTCGCTCACGCTTTGTGGAATGTCCATCTGCAGTTGCGGAATGACTCGTCCGTCTTCCGACATGGCTTCGCTGTCGACCACCATCACCACATGCAGAATCACACTGTTGTAGGCAGGGTCGTGGTTGTGCTTATGGAAGCACCAGTCGCTCGACCTGAGATGAACTTCTACGTTCCCGTTCCATTCCATTCCGTCAATCTTGATACAGGCACCAATGAAGTCGGGACCTGCATCCGTGTTCTGAATACCCGGACTGACTACCTCTATCAGACTGCCTGTTGTGGTCCGCATTTCGGAAAGGGGAAACATGCGGTGGAGCCAGGCATATTGAAGCATAAATTCCATAATCGTTGATGTTTGGAGCAAAGATACCGCTTTTTCTTGGAACAAACCGTCAGAAGAGCAAAACTTTTAGTACCTTTGCATATACAAATAGGAGAAAGATTATGAAAATTGCATTGATTGGATATGGCAAGATGGGGAAAATGATAGAACAGATTGCCAAAAACCGTGGACATGAGATAGTAAGCATCATCGATGTTGACAACCAGCAGGACTTTGATTCCGACGCATTTCGCTCGGCTGATGTTGCCATTGAATTTACTGCACCGCAGGTTGCCTATGGCAACTATCTGAAGGCATGGGAACAGAATGTGAAGGTGGTTTCGGGCAGTACGGGATGGCTGAAAGACCATGGCGACGATGTGCGCAAGGCATGCACTGAGTGTGGAAAAACTTTGTTTTGGGCATCGAACTTCAGCCTTGGTGTGGCAATCTTCTCTGCCGTAAACAAGTATCTGGCTCGAATCATGAACGAATTCCCGGACTATGAGGTGAGCATGAAGGAAATACACCACATACACAAGCTTGATGCTCCAAGCGGCACTGCCATCACCCTTGCAGAACAAATCAAGGAGAATATGCCACGGCTGAAAGAGGATGTGAAGATTGAGTCAGTCAGAGAAGGTGAGGTTCCGGGCATTCACAGCATCACCTACAACAGCGAGGCTGACCAGATAACCATCACTCACGATGCACACAACCGCAAGGGATTTGCACTCGGTGCGGTGTTGGCAGCTGAATACACTGCCAAGCATCGGGGACTGCTCACTACGAGCGACCTCTTCCAATTTTGAGAAAACAAATATATTGGGAAAACATACTCAAGGACAAGCTAATCATTCTATATTATGGTAAAGTACAAAGGTACAAAACAAATCAAGGCAGAAAGGGAAAATGCCGAGGCAAAAAGAAAGGCAGAGAAAGGCAAGAACTGGGCCATGTTCGTCATCGTGCTGGTGCTCTATCTGGCGTTTCTCTATTGGGTAGGCAGCTGGTGGGGACTAATCGTCGTTCCCTTCATCTTTGATGTTTATATAACAAAGAAAATCAAGTGGACATGGTGGAAAGACATTGAGAGTCCGGTAGGGCGTACAATAATGAGTTGGATTGACGCACTGGTCTTTGCATTGGTGGCTGTATATTTTGTCAACCAGTTCTTCTTCCAGAACTATCAGATTCCGAGCAGTTCACTCGAGAAATCGCTCCTGACCGGAGACTATCTGCTGGTCAGCAAGCTGAGCTACGGACCGCGCATTCCACAAACCCCACTCACAATGCCGCTCACACAGCACACACTGCCGGTAATCAACGCCAAATCGTATGTGGAATGGCCACACTGGGAGTATCGACGGGTGAAAGGACTGGGAAAGGTGGAATACAACGACATTGTCGTTTTCAACTATCCGGGTGGCGACACAGTGGCTGTGAATTATCCAAATGACTTCTATGAACTCTGCTACATGTATGGAATGGATGCCATGAGACAGCAGGGAGTGACAATACCGGAGATGAATAGTCTGTCGACCGAGGGTCAGATGCAACTGTTTGATGTCCTCTACGCAGAAGGAAAGAAGATCGTGGAGCAGCAGAAGAACATCTATGGCGAAATCACCAGCCGACCGACGGACCGGCGCGAGAACTACGTGAAGCGCTGCGTGGGACTGCCTGGACAGACGCTTGAAATAAAGAACAAGATAATCTACATAGACGGCAAGTCACAGAAAACTCCTACAGAAGCACAGTTCAACTACTATATCTATGCCAAAGGAGAACCGGGTGATGCGTTGCGTGCAGAACTGCAAATCACCGACGAGGACTACAAACGCTGGAACGATCGGCCGGACCATCCGTTTGAGGACCACCGCATTGGAATGCCACTTACAGCACACGCAAAGCAAGTGTTGGAGAGTCACACGGAACTGATAGACAGTATCGTGGAAATTGTCGATATCAACTCGGGCAGAGTATATCCGCTCAACCACGACTATGGTTGGACTCGCGACAATTATGGACCAATATATCTTCCGAAGAAGGGCGACAAGGTGAGGCTCGACATGGACAACATCGCCATTTACGACCGTCCGATACGTGTGTACGAGGGAAATACTCTCAAGGTGAAAGACGGCAAGATATACATCAACGGGAAACAAACTGATGAATACAAGTTCAAGATGGACTACTATTGGATGATGGGCGACAATCGCCACAACTCTGCCGACAGCCGCTATTGGGGATTTGTTCCTGAAGACCACGTCGTGGGCAAACCGCTCTTCATTTGGTGGTCAGTCTGCCCGGATCAAAATCCTGAGGCTTCCAAAATCCGATGGAACAGACTTTTCCGCTGGGTTGACAACATCAAATAAGGAAACGCAAGTTCATCGTCATACGTGCGGTTGTCTGAGTAAATATGACCGTTTGTCCATCGCCAAGCGAACGTAAGTTTATCGCATAAGAACAAATAAGGTGTGCCATTCATTCGATTGACACACCTTATTATATATAGGCTGATTTTCGCCTGGTTAAATACGATTGCAGACTGCAATCAGCAAACCTGGCTTCCTGCTTTAACTTCATGTTCGACAGTAGTGACGCTGATTGTGCCATCGTAGTTCTCTGCACTCAGAATCATGCCTTGGCTGACCAGTCCGTTCTTGAACTCGCGTGGTGCAAGGTTTGCAATGAAGAGAACCTGCTTGCCCTTGAGTTGCTCTGGCTCGTACCACTGGGAGATACCAGACACAATGGTGCGTTTCTCCAGTCCGTCATCAATGAGGAACTTGAGCAGTTTTTTCATTTTTGGCACCTTCTCGCACTCAAGCACAGTTCCGACGCGTATGTCGAGTTTCTGGAAGTCTTCAATTGCAACTGTGTCCTTGATAGGGGCAGTCTTTGCATTTGCTGCCTCGTTAGCCTTGATGGTTGCCTCAAGCTTGTCGGTTTGGAACTTGATAGCCTCATCTTCAATCTTGGAGAAAAGGAGACTTGGCTTGTTGAGTTGCTTGCCTGCTGGAAGTAGGTCGGTGTGTCCAAGATCTTCCCAACTGAATGTATCGAGAGCCAACATCTGGCGCAGACGTGCTGAAGAGAAAGGGAGGAAAGGCTCAAACACGATTGACAGGTTGGCTGTCAACTGCAATGAGATATAAATGACAGTCTTCACACGCTCAGGGTCGGTCTTGATTACCTTCCATGGCTCCTCATCTGCAATATACTTGTTGCCTATGCGTGCGAGGTTCATTGCCTCTTTCTGGGCATCGCGGAATCTGAATGCTTCAAGCAGACTTTCCACCTTGTCCTTTACTTGTGAGAATTCCTGCAGTGTAGCTTTGTCGGTCTCGGTGAGTTCTCCACATTCTGGTACGACTCCTTCATAGTATTTCTGTGCCAGCTGCAAAGCGCGGTTGACAAAGTTTCCGTAAATAGCCACAAGCTCATTGTTGCAACGTGCCTGGAAATCACCCCATGTAAAGTCATTGTCCTTGGTCTCGGGCGCATTGGCAGTAAGCACGTAGCGCAATTCATCCTGACGGCCAGGCATCTCCTCAAGATATTCGTTAAGCCATACAGCATAGTTCCTAGATGTGGATATTTTGTTTCCTTCAAGATTGAGAAACTCGTTTGCCGGTACATTGTCGGGCAGGATGTAATCACCATGAGCCTTCAGCATTGACGGGAACACGATGCAGTGGAACACGATGTTGTCCTTCCCGATGAAATGTATGAGCCGGCTGTCCTCGTCCTGCCACCACTGCTGCCATGTACCGTATTTCTCTGGATTGGCATCACACAGTTCCTTTGTATTGCTGATATAACCGATAGGAGCATCAAACCATACATAAAGGACTTTGCCTTCAGCGCCTTTTGCCGGTACTGGGATTCCCCAGTTGAGGTCTCGTGTCACGGCACGAGGCTTGAGCCCACCGTCGAGCCAGCTTTTGCATTGTCCATACACATTCGGACGCCACTCTTTATGTTCCTGAAGAATCCATTTCTCGAGCCATGGCTGATAGCTGTCGAGCGGCAAGTACCAGTGTTTTGTACTTCTTTTCACCAATGGATTGCCTGTCACCACGTTGTATGGGTTGATAAGTTCCTCAGGCGAGAGTGTGCTGCCACATGCTTCACACTGGTCACCATATGCGCCTTGGGCATGACAACGTGGACATTCACCACGGATGTTGCGATCGGTCAGGAATTCTCCTGCTTGCTCGTCGTAATACTGTTCGCTTTCTATCTCTACAAACTTGCCTTCGTCGTAAAGTTTCTTGAAGAAATCAGATGCAAACTGATGGTGGACCTTTGATGTGGTTCTTGAATAGACATCGAATGAAATTCCGAAGTCATCAAATGATTTCTTAATGATATTGTGGTAATGGTCGACCACATCCTGCGGAGTGCACCCGTCCTTGCGTGCGCGTATGGTTACAGGTACTCCGTGTTCGTCGCTTCCTCCCACAAACAGAACGTTTCTTCCTTTGAGTCTCAGATAGCGTACATATATATCTGCTGGTACATATACGCCTGCAAGATGACCTATATGGACAGGTCCGTTTGCATAAGGAAGTGCTGATGTTACAAGTGTTCTTTTGAATTGTTTCATATGTTTATTTATGTACTAATGTTCCAATGTCTTCTCCTTCAATGACTTTCTTTAGATTTCCCACTATGTCCATGTTGAACACATAGATTGGAAGTCCGTTCTCCTTGCACATGGTGGTAGCCGTAAGGTCCATTACGCGCAGGTTCTTGTTGTAGATTTCATCGAAGGTGATCTCGCTGTATTTGGTGGCAGTAGGGTCTTTCTCCGGGTCGGCTGTGTAAACACCGTCCACGCGAGTGCCTTTCAGCATTATGTCTGCCTCAATCTCTATTCCTCGCAGACTGCTTCCTGTGTCGGTGGTGAAGTAAGGATTGCCTGTGCCGGCAGAGAAGATTGCAACCTCGCCCTTCTCCATTGTCTCAATCGCTTTCCACTTGGTGTAGAATTCACCGATTGGTTCCATCCGTATGGCTGTAAGCACACGGTTTTTGCAACCGATGGCGCCAAGCGCACTGCTCAGTGCCAATGAATTGATGACTGTGGCACACATTCCCATTTGGTCGCCCTTGACTCTGTCGAAACCTTTTCCTGCTCCACTAAGTCCGCGGAAAATATTTCCACCTCCGATTACTATGCCAATCTGCACGCCCATGTCGTGCACTTCCTTAATCTGTCGTGCATAGTCATTCAAGCGGTTGACGTCTATCCCATAATTCTGTTCTCCCATCAAACTTTCTCCGCTGAGTTTGAGCAGTATTCTCTTGAATTTTACCATTTGTTTTGTTCGTTGTTTAACCTAAAGACAGACCGCATCGTCATTTGACCATGCAGCCTGTCCTATCCATATTATTGATTTCTATTCTTTTGTCTTTCCGTTTCGTGTTCCTCCCGTCCAGTTGTCTGTGCCTGACTTGATATCATTGGCATCGTTGTTGGATACAGTAACTGTCAAGTCTCCGGCACTTTGGCCCAAGACTTTGTCGACTTTGATTCCGCAACAGGCAGATCTGTCTGAAGAAAGACTACCACTCACGTTCAAATCCACAGTTGTTCCGGAGAAGTAGACGTTACCGCCATTGAGGACTGTCCCCGTGATTTTAGTCACCGACTTGCCTCTGATGCCTTTCGCTCCACTGGCAGTCACATTTCCCTTTACCGTTCCTTTCTTGAAGTAAGCATTATATGAACTGCGGATACCTTCGGATCCGACACCTGCAACATTGAGATTGACCGTACCTCCAGTCATTGTGAATATGCTGTCTGCCTTGAGCCCGGTTCCGTCTGCCTGGTCTATATTAAGGGTCAATTCTCCTCCTTTTATCTTGATGCAACCGAAATCGTCTGAATCAATGCAGTCGCTTCCGCAACTGGAGATGTTGAGAGTTCCACCATTCATCTGGAAGTAGTTGTGTTCGGTTGCTTTTTCGCCTTTACCGCAGTGAATGCCATCGCTCACAGCTCCAAGGATATTGATTGTTCCAACCGAAGCTTTCATCAGAAGATATTCCTTTGCGCAGATGGCATGCTTTGCAAGTCCAGTGACGTTAAGTGTTCCGCTGCCCTTGAACTCAGCATGTCCTTTTGTATAGAATGCTCCTTTCTGACTTCCTCCTGAATAGTCAGTCAGGGTGTTTGTTGTTCCGTCCTTCAATAAGATGTCAATACGCTTGCCACATTCGATGTCGATGGCTGCACCCTTGCCGCTTGTCAGTGTCACTCCTGCCAACTCTACAGACAGCTTGTAGCTTCCGTTGATAGTCAACGAACCGTTGGTTGAACTTCCGCTGACACGATACAAGTATTCTGTAGATGTGTTGGTCGACTTGAGGACAACATGTGAGCTGGTTCCGCTTGAACATGTCACACCGCTCATTGACGATGGAATCGTGACTTTTGCCGTTGTTCCGTTGTACACGATGTCAACTGCGGTGAATACCGGTTCAGAGAATGTGATACTGTCAACATCGCTCACATCATAGGTTTCGCCACAGATGTTCACTTTCGATGCATCTGAAGAGAATGTGATATCTTCAACGGACTCTATCTCGTATCTGTCGTATGAATAGCCATTGCAGAAATAGACCTGCGCCTGTAGCATACCGACAAACCCAAACAGTCCAGCTAGTGTTATAATTGCTTTCTTCATATAATCTGGTCAAATATTATTATTTGGTCAAATATATAGTGCCTGTCTTATTACTTGATGTCTTGATGTCTTGTTACTTGAAACATCAGGCTTAGTGGTTCTCCATGTATTCGTAAACATTGAGCACATCCTGGGTGTCTACCACTCCGTCCTCGTTGACATCCAGTCCTTCGGTTTCCCCGGATTCCATGCCTGAGTATACGGCAAGAGCATCCTGAGTGTCGACAACGCCATCCTTGTTGACGTCCTGGATTATGCTTACAGCAGTTCCGAAGTACATCTTGTTTACTGAAGTGATGGCAGTAGACTCTTTGGTACCATTCTTTAGATTTACCACTACATTTCCATTCTCAAAAGTGAGCTTTTGAATGGCAGCAATCTTGTGGCTTGTCGTTTTTTCAGCTGCGATATAAAGACTGTAGTCGCCGTCTGCAAACGCAAGCATGCTCATAACAAGAGCAATAGACATCGTAACTATTCGTTTCATATTCTTGCAAGAAATTTGTTGTTCTGATTTATGCCTTACTTAATATTTGGGTTTTGCTATACTGAATACTCTATACTATGATTTACGCTGTACTTAGAAATCGAATTTGTATCCCAGCCCGACAAGGTGCCCATTTGTATCACCGTCGTCTCCGTCTGTACTGAAACGGTAGAGGATGGTCAATTTGTTGTACTTGTTTATCTTGTAGTCGTAACCTCCCGTGAATTTCCATTTGTTGGCGTTATGGGTAAGTCCGCATCCATAATCGACTGATGCAAACAGGTCGATTGGAAATCCTTTTATGTCGTAGCCTACTGTAAGCTTTGAGTAAAGGAAAGTGCGGTCTTTACGCTTTGTGACAGTTTCCTGATTCAACGTCTTTCCTATAACGTTACCGTTCGCATCTTTATTGTCTTCGCCATCGTACGAATCACTATATTCATAAGGAGACATAACCCAATTGTATGTACCATCTGTATTTAGTGTGCTCTGATACTCGTCAACTCTCCACTTTGTACGTGTTGCAGTTGCCTCGCAATAGTGATTGTATCTCACTGATTCCTTCAATGAAACAGACCAGCGTTTGTTGATGTCGTAACTGATTTGTGCTCCAACGTTTATGCGGTAGCGGTTTTGCCAATAACTGTCGGTGATGTTCCATCCTTTCAAATCTCCTATACTGAAGAATCCACCTTCAACCAAGTCGTCATTTGCATCGTCTGCATCAAAGTATTTCCGGCTTTTCTCTGCCAATTTTCGTGTCCACATGTAGTCAAACCCTCCATCTACCTTGATGTCAAGAGTCTTTGCCTTGTTTGAAAACAGCTTGTACGACAATCCGGCACCGACAACATAGCGGTCGATGCGCTCCGCATTGTCCTGAGTTCTCATTGCAGCAGAGATTTCCAGTTTGAGGTTCTTGGCAATCTTTGTCTCACCCTCGACGCTCAGTTCATAACCGAAGTCGTCTGTCTGTGCATGGGATTGGTGTGCCGCTATCATGGCTACCACCAATATAGGCAGTTTCTTATTCATACAGTTTTGGCATTTTCAGCGTGTTACTACCGTCGCTGTCTTCTTTCCCTGAATAGTAAATCTTGATTAGTGCCATATCCTTCAGGAAATCAAGTGAACCTATGGATACGTCTTTCACGTCAAGTCCAGTACGTCTTCTCAAGTCTTCAATCAGTTCATCACGCTTTCCCGGAACGATCAATTCGATTTTATCATACTTTATGTATTTGGTATTCAGGGGTTTCACCCATTTGCCTCCCTCGGCAATCCATATTGCAGCCACAAACAAAAAGTTGGTGACAACCAGTTCGATGATTGCAGTCAGTTCTGGTGCGAAGAACTCCGGATGCTTGTCTGATATGTCGGCAACCCATGCCAAACCATTGATTGCAGCCAACGCAATGACAAGGAAGAGGTAGGTCATCTCACGAATAGGTACTGACTCTGTTCGGTAGCGCATGATGCAGAATATTGCAAATAGTCCCATGGCAATACCTGTCTTCAGTTTGGCATCGCCCATCAGATGTATGAGCATGAAAATGCCGAAACCCACAAGGATGTAAGTAAGCAGGAAGTCCGCTCTCTTGCTTTTGGGAAAATAGAACACCCGTGCGATAATCACCGTAAACACAGTGTTTATGACTAGTCGGAAAAACAAATCAAGCATCCTGCTTGAATCGCTTGATATCAGTGTGAAAAAATCGTTGAAAGATTCCATTGGTCGTTTTTGTAGTTATTCTTATTCTGTTTTCTAAATCTGTTTTCTATACTTGTTCTGTTCTTACTCTGTTTCCTAAACCGAAGGCGCGAGCTTACCCTCATTGTTGATTTTTGCAAGTCTGCGGATTTTCTCCAGGAAGTTGTTCTTCTTCAGTCCTGGGTCGGTCCAAACCATTCCGATACAGCACTTGCTGAACCCTGTGGGATGAATGAAGAGCTTGCGCAGCAGTGAGCATATGGGTGAGAATACATGACCGTCACGCTTCAGTTCGATAATCACCAGCTGGTCGCTGTCTGCATCCATGCCTGTTTCGTAGTTATGGAAGCGGATGTTGAAATCAATAGTGAGGCGTTCTGTCTTTTCCTTGTTTACCAAGGTAATGCGGTCGAACAGATTCTGTACAACCATGTGGAGCGAAGAAAGTGGCATGCCGGCTTTCAAAGATACCAGCTGCTCTGCTCCCAAATCCGTCTGCGACTCTTCAAGCGACTCCACCTGCACTCGCTTCTTCTTGGTCCTGCCATGATTGTTCTTGCGCTTCACTTCGAGAAACGTCAAGTCTCCGCTCGAAAGATATGTCCTTACCCTTACTTTTGTACGCACCTTCCTTTTGTTGTGGTGCATCATGTAGAGTTCATGATCCTTCGTATCGAAATATGTGGTGCGGTATGGGCAAACGGTTGTTTTGCCTATGGTCTGCACATAGTACTTGTCTTTCAACATCTGCAAAAGTTCAATAAGCTTGTTCTTCGTAGTGACATACTTCGTGTCAATACGGTTCATCAGCTTTATCGACCCCATCTGTTCTAGAGTGATTGGCGACAGGGAATTGAGCAGAGATTGGATTTTCTGGTCTTTCTCGTCCATTGATAATTGATTGTTTGAGCCAACTTGTCTTTTAGTCTGACTTTGACATGCAAATATACTCTTTTTATCTGGATAAAGGTGTATCTTCATGTTTTTTTTACTTAATCTGCCCTTGTTTTTCTTGGATAACCCATTTATTTTTTATCTTTGTTGCAAATTTACGACAAACCGATGAAGGAATTTGTAATATCAGAAGCCAAAGTGGAAACTGCAGCAATCGTGGGACTCGTCACTCCTTATCAGGGAGAGAGGAAAACAAAAGAGTATCTCGACGAGCTGGAGTTTCTGGCAGAAACCGCAGGAGCGAAAATCATAAAACGGTTCACCCAGAAAGTAAACGGACCAAACAGTGTCACTTATGTCGGCAGCGGAAAACTTGCCGAAATCAAGGACTTCATTAAGTCGGAGGAAGACGAAGACCGGGAAGTCGGCATGGTTATCTTCGACGATGAACTGAGTGCAAAACAAATACGCAACATAGAGAAGGAACTGCAGGTGAAGATTCTCGACCGCACGTCGCTCATTCTCGACATCTTTGCCATGAGGGCACAGACAGCGACAGCCAAAACTCAGGTGGAACTGGCACAATACAAGTACATGCTTCCACGTCTGACCCGTCTGTGGACACACCTCGAAAGGCAGAGAGGAGGAAGCGTGGGATTGCGCGGTCCGGGTGAAACCCAGCTTGAGATGGACCAGCGAATCATCCGCAATCGTATGGCGTTGCTGAAACAGCGACTGAAGGAGATTGACACACAGAAGACTACCCAACGGAAAAACCGTGGACGTCTCATTCGTGTGGCTTTGGTCGGGTACACCAACGTAGGGAAATCCACATTGATGAACCTGCTGTCAAAGAGCGATGTATTTGCTGAGAACAAACTCTTTGCCACACTCGACACCACAGTCCGCAAAGTCATCATCGACAACCTGCCCTTCCTCTTGAGCGACACAGTAGGATTCATACGCAAATTGCCGACCGACCTTGTTGATTCATTCAAGTCCACACTCGATGAGGTGCGCGAAGCCGACTTGCTGATTCACCTCGTCGACATCTCCCATCCTGATTTTGAAGAACAGATACGTGTGGTCGAGTCAACTCTTGGCGATTTGGGGGCAAGCGACAAACCAACATTGCTGGTGTTCAACAAGATTGATGCCTACACATGGATTCCAAAGGACAAGGACGATCTTACACCCAAAACCCGGGAGAACATAACGCTTGACGAGCTCAAGGAAACCTGGATGGCAAAGATGAACGACAGCTGCTTCTTCATCTCTGCAAAGACAGGCGAGAATATCAATGAGTTCAAGGAATTCGCATACAAAAAGATACGAGAACTGCACGTGCAGAAGTATCCGTACAACGATTTCTTGTTCCAGCATTACGAAAACGAAGAATAACATCTTGTTTCAACATTACGTGAACGAAGAATACAGGAATACACTATATATAATGAAAAGAGAACTGACAAACCAGGAAATCACCATTCTTGAAGACCGGGGATGCACAGCCGCAAATTGGACTGACATACTGGTGGACGAAGGCTTCATGCCTGCCTATGTGCGCAATGTAAGTTTTTATGGCAAGGTGGAGTTGGGCAACATGGGTGGAATGGTCAGTGTGGAGGAAGGGTTCCAGCGCCATGCGTCAATCAGAAACTGCACGCTGAACAACGTGAAGATTGGCGACGACTGCTTCATCGAGAATGTACACGGGTATATCTCCAATTACGACATTTCCGACAGATGCTACATCTCCAACATTGGAGTACTGAGCACTCAAGGTCCGTCTTCTTTCGGCAATGGTAATGTCATCTCCGTACTCAACGAAGGGGGCAACGGCAATGTGGTGATCTACGATAAGCTGACTGCCCAACTGGCTTGGCTTATGATTCACTACCCGTCCATAAGGAAACTGGCACTCATGGAAGCTGAAGAACATAAAGGCAGTGACAGAGGTCTTATTGGAGAAGGCTGCCGTATTGTCGGCGCCAAGGAGATTAGCAATGTGAATGTCCAACCATATTGCGAGATACAAGGTTCAAGCCGTATTTCCAACGTAACTCTCTTGAGCAGCGACGATGCACCCACGCTTGTCGGTCCCGATGTGATTATCGAAAATTCGGTAGTGGCAATGGGAGCCACTGTCACCGACGGGGCAAAAGTTGATAACTGCTTTGTGGGCGAATCCGTGCATATCGGCAAAGGTTTCTCTGCCGAGTCCTCGCTCTTCTTTGCCAATGTCTACATGGACAATGGCGAAGCCTGCGCTGCACTCTGCGGCCCGTTCTCATGCTCACACCATAAGTCAACCCTCCTCATCGGAGGTGAGTTCTCTTTCTACAATGCCGGTTCAAACACCAATCAAAGCAACCACGCATACAAGATGGGACCAATCCATTGGGGCATACTCGAGAGAGGATCGAAGACTGCATCTGGCAGTCATATCCTCTGGCCGGCCCACATCGGTGCATTCTCCATGGTGATGGGAAAACTTACAGAGCATCCGCGTATTCAGAACCTGCCGTTCTCCTATGTCATGGCAACAGGCGAGAAGACTTACATTGTGCCTGGCATCAACATAAGGACTGTAGGCACATGGCGCGATGTGAACAAATGGGCGAAGCGCGACGGACGACCGAAATCAGCCCGTCGCGACATCATCAACTTTGCTTTTCCCAATCCCTACATCATACAGTTTGTCATTGCAGGCAAAGAGCTGCTTGCCTCGCTGCAGGAACGCCAGGGATACGACGCAGAAGAATACAAGTTCGAGGGTTGTTTTATTAAGCATAAGGCGCTTGTCGATGGAATGGGGTACTACGACCTCGTTATGCGCATGTATGGCGGTGAATTGCCCAAGGACGAATGGCTTGACATGTGTGGCATGATCACACCGAAGAAATCGGTGGAAGACCTTGTGTCTGACGTGCAGGATGGGGAAATAACATCATCCGATGAAATCGTCGAAAATCTTCAGGCGCAGTTCCAACGCAACAAGTTCTATTACTCATACCCGCAAACGACAGAAAGTCTTGAAGCACACAACGAGTGGCTTGACCTTGTTCGTCGCGATACAGAGAAGGAATTCCAGATGGGCGATGTGGATGAAAACTTCCTCCAGGATTTCCTGAATAAGATAGGATAAGGAGAGATAAAGCATAGTAAAATAGTTTTTTTGGGCTTATTCTATTGTTAACTAGATGCTTCGGTTTGTCTCTATTGCGGATTTTTAATGAATATTCGCAACACTACTGCGGATTTTCAATTAAAATACTCTGTAACTCAGTCTGGACAAGTACAAATGTAATTGGGGTTATGGGCATTGCCAACGCTAATATACTCATAGATCAACGAACAGATGCGTTCTTGCCAATAATTCGAAATCTCTTCAGGCATGGTCTTACAGTCACGGACTTGAACTGTCGTTATATACCGTTTTATGACCAACCCAAACTATTGTTTTTGATACGTCAACGTGATAAATCGGTTACGAGGTGATTAAAAAAAGCTTGCAGCAACAAGGTATAATAATTTTTTTCGTAACTTTGCCGAAACAATCAAAAATGTGATGGACGAAAAGAACTCTGACTTCAAGGTTGATGTCGACCAAATAATAAAGAGCAAGGCAGGAAGTAAATACAAATACTTCCCCAAGTTCGTTATCAACTGGCTGAAGAACATACTGCATCAAGACGAAGTAAATGCATTTCTCACGGGGCGTGGCAGCGGAATATACGGCCAGGACTTTCTCGACGAATGTGTGAGGTATCTGGAGATGGACTTGAAGGTCGAAGGGCTCGACCGTCTGCCAAGCAACGAAGGGGGCAGGTACTATACCATCGTGTCCAACCATCCGCTGGGAGGTGAAGACGGAGTTGCACTGGGCAGCGTCCTCTGCCATAAGTACGACAGCAAAATCAAGTACTTGGTGAACGATGTGCTCATGAACCTCAAAGGACTTGCGCCACTGTGTATCCCTATTAACAAAACCGGCAACCAAAGCCGCAATTTCCCCAAAATGGTGGAGACAGCATTCCAGTCCGAAAACAATGTCCTCATGTTTCCAGCCGGACTCTGCTCGCGCAAGCAAAACGGAGTGATAAAAGACCTCGACTGGAAAAAGACATTCATCACAAAAAGCATTGAATACAAGCGCGACGTCATACCAGTCCACTTCTCCGGACAGAACTCCGAACGCTTCTATCGCATAGCCAATCTATGCAAAACACTGAATATCAAAGTTAACCTCGCAATGCTGTTCCTGGTTGACGAAATGTATAAAAACGTAGGCAAATCATTTACCGTCACCTTTGGCGAACCAATTCCATGGCAAACATTCGACAAGTCGAAGTCGCATGCCGAATGGGCGCAGTGGGTGAAAGAAAAAGTATATGAGCTTTAAATTATTATGGAAGAAATCATTGCACCAATCGACCGTCAGGTCTTGAAGTCAGAACTTACCGAAGACAAACGGCTTAGATTCACCAACCGCAGCAACAACGAGATTTACATTGTTGACTGGAGAGATGCACCAAACGTACTGAAAGAAATCGGAAGACTCCGGGAAATCGCGTTCCGCGCTGCCGGAGGCGGTACAGGCAAGAGTATTGACCTTGATGAATTTGACTTGAGTGACAACCCGTACAAGCAACTCATTGTGTGGAATCCGGAAGCAGAAGAAATCATTGGAGGCTACCGCTACCTGCTCGGCACCAATGTGCAGTTCGACGACGAAGGTCAGCCGATACTTGCCACATCCCACATGTTCCACTTCTCCGACAAGTTCATCAACGACTACCTGCCCTACACCGTGGAACTCGGACGATCCTTCGTCACACTTGAATACCAGGCTACAAGAGATGACTCCAAAGGGCTTTTCGCGCTCGACAACCTGTGGGACGGACTAGGAGCACTCTCGGTCATCATGCCAAACTGCAAGTATTTCTTCGGCAAAATGACGATGTATCCGTCCTACAACCGCCGTTGCCGCGACATGATACTCTACTTCCTCAACAAACACTTCCCCGACAAAGACAAACTCATCGTGGCAATGGAACCGCTGCAGTTGGAGACCTCGCCAAAAGAATTCGAGTCACTTTTCTGCTACGACGATTTCAAAGACGACTACAAAGTGCTGAACCGCATAATACGCAGTTTCGGCTTGTCCATTCCGCCACTTGTCAATGCTTACATGAGCCTTTCCCCCACAATGAAGATGTTTGGCACAGCCATCAACGACGGATTTGGAGATGTGGAAGAGACTGGAATACTTATCGCTATCGACGAAATCACCGAAAACAAGCGCATGCGCCACATCGACAAATTTGCCAAGGAACATCCTGAACTGGTGGCGGAGTCCATCAAGGAAATGTCGCGCATCACGTCCGGAATCAACCGCGTGAAGAAGGCGGAGAAGAAAAACTGAAGAAAAGAATAAATTTTTTCCATTTCAAATTAAACCTTTTCGACTTTAGCGAGTCGAATGATGTAGTTAAGTAATAAATAGGTGTTTATCATTTGCAGGGTGTAGTTACATGGGAGTGTCACTACACCCCATTTTTTTTGCGCACTTATTTTTTTCTGCTCAACTCCATATTCAGCACAACTTCAAAATCATCGTTGCCAGGAGAAGAGTTTCCGCGAAATGCGATCGGCAACACATACATCTTATTTTCGGGTAATTTATAATCGGAACATGGCTTGTTTGGCTAAAAAAGGCTTGTGCGCCGGGAAATTGCCGGGGATTGCAGCAATTTTCGTTTGGCGCACAAGCCAACCACACTATTTATTATCTAATTATTATCAATTGTCAACTAACAAATGTCAACTATGAAAACTTATGGCTTGGGGCGTGTGGTTTATGAGTGCGAGAGCGGGTGTTTTACTTTTCCGCTCCGTTACTGCTTGTTCTTTCTTTGTTTGATTTTCTTCTTTGCTTACTTGCTTTATTTGCAGTTCTTTGCTTACTTCCTGATTTTGATTACTGGCGCAATGCCGTTCAGGTTCTTTTCTGGTAGGGTGACGATGAGGCCTTCTGCTGTGCGGGTGAATGGTATTTTACCGTAGCCAAGCAGTTCCACTGACTTTATCTTCTGCGGATAGAATTGGCTGTCCTTTGCCAGTGACTTGATGGTAGCCTTGTGGTCGGATGGCCATGCCAGCATCGTGACGTAGAGTGCCTTGGATGTCTGCGTAAACCGCTTTTCGTCGGATGTGGCATTGGTGTAAGATCCTTCGTTGAATCCCTGGGCATTGATCTTGATGTCGGAGTCAGCGATAGGTCCTTCACCGAATATTGTCCATGGACGAGTGTCGTAGATGGCTTCTTTGTTGATTGCCATCCAGTCGCCGAACTCGTTGAGAATCTTCTCTTCCTTCTCGTCGAATGTGCCGTCGGCACGGAGTGGAACGCTCAGAAGCATGTTGCCGTTCTTGCTTACTATGTCGACAAGCAGTTTCACCACCATTGCTGCCGACTTGTAGCCGTTGCCGTTGTAGATATCTGTGTTGTAGTGCCAACCTCCGATGCAGGTACAGGTTTGCCAAGGCTGCTCAATAATTTGGTTCGGAGCGCCTCTCTCCACGTCCCACACAAGAGCTTTTCGCTGGTTTTCGTCGAGTATCTTGGTGAGCATCACTCCTTCCTGCTTGCCTTTGTGGGTAGCCATGCTATGGTTGTAGAAGTGGGCTGCAATCTTGAGTCCGGCATCGCTGAAGGGATAGAACGGAGCTACGGTCACGTCGAAATAGATGAGGTCGGGATTGTAGCGGTTGATGGCATCGAGCGTGCGGTTGTAGAATTTGGTGCAGTACTTCTGGGTTGGCAATGTCACTCCGTTGCCCCATGCCCATTGGCTGTGCACCATTCCGTCTGCCCAGCTGCCACGGCTCAGCGGATGGTTTTGTGCATAGAGGTCCTGCGGGTCGTATCCTTCCCACCATTTGCCTTTTCCGTCTTCCTTGGTGAGTGTTCCGTCGTAAGGGACCCCGGTCTTGTTGCCACTGCGGTCGTAGCGCTGCGACGGTTCATACCAAGTCCAGGCATGGTCGGCATGGAAACTGATTCCGAACGGCAGTCCGCACTTCTTGGCTGCTGCAGCCCATCCGGCAAGGATATCGCGCTTTGGTCCGATGTTCTTTGAGTTCCACGGCTGGTATTTGCTGTCCCAGAGGTCGAAGTTGTCGTGGTGGTTACCCAATGCCACGAAATACTGCGCACCTATTTTTTTATAGAAAGACACGAGCTTTTCCGGGTCCCAGTTCTCTGCCTTGAAGAGGGGCAGGATGTCCTTGAATCCGAATTCCGACTGATGTCCGTAGTGCTCGCGATGGTATTTCCAAGCCTTGCTTCCTTCCATATACATATCGCGCGCCATCCAGTCACCCGATCCTTCTACACACTGCGGACCCCAGTGAGCCCAGATTCCGAACTTAGCATTTCTGTACCATTCAGGCACTTTGTAGTCTTTCTCCAGTGATTCCCATGTCGGTTCGAACTTGCCTTTCATCATCGGTTCGTCCTGTTCCGAAACGGTCACCTGATAGTTCTGTGCTTGAAGTCCGCCTGCAACTGCCAGCAGCACTCCCAATGTCAATGTTGTTCTTTTCATGCAATAACAGTAGTTTTAATGTTGTTGTAAAAGATGTCTTGTTGTTTCTCGAGTGCAAAGTTACGACAAGTCTTTCATATAGCATTGGATAATGTTGACCAAAAATAGCACAAAATTGATATTCTACAGAAACGGACATTCATACCCGTACGGTGCCTACAGCCGCCCTGGTCAGAGAAATTTTGTTCCCTGGTCTGAAAAAATTTTTTTTCCAGTCAGACCTTAAATTAGCAGATAAATAAATATAAAAAGTCAGCAAGTCATTGAGCAATAA
>CAVHYP010000031.1:0-30430 GCA_963640465.1 Bacteroidaceae bacterium
GATTGAAATCGGCCAATTTCAGCCGTTTTGTTAGGAATATTTAACCCTCGCTCGCGATGCCGCCGCAATGTGGGTTAACTTATTGCAGCCCAATTGATATTGGTCTTCCGCAGTTCTGCCAGTCGGTTCCATAGAATTTCGTTCTGTTGGTTTGACTCGTCAGGGTCATTGTCGAGTACCATGGTGGCAGCATCGCGTGCCAATTGCAGGATTTGTCCGTCGCGTGCCACATTCGAGATCTTTAGGTCGAATGCCATCCCGCTTTGCTGCGTGCCTTCCAAATCACCGGGTCCACGCAACTTCAGGTCTTGTTCGGCAATTTCGAAGCCGTCGTTTGAATCAACCATTATCTGGATGCGCTTGCGTGTGTCTGTACTTAGTTCGTATTTTGTCACGAGGATGCAGAACGACTGTTCCGCTCCACGTCCCACGCGTCCACGGAGCTGATGCAACTGGCTGAGACCGAAGCGCTCGGCATTCTCTATCACCATGACACTGGCATTCGGGACGTTGACTCCCACTTCAATCACCGTGGTGGCAACGAGTATCTGTGTTTCGCCGCTTGCAAACTTTTGCATCTCTGCATCTTTCTCCTGCGGTTTCATCTTGCCGTGCACTTTACTTGTCTTGTATTCTAGGAATTCCTTGCTAATCTGGTCGTAGCCTTCTTCAAGATTCCTCAAGTCAATCTTCTCACTTTCCTGAATGAGTGGGAAGACGAAGTACACTTGATGACCTTTCTGAATTTCCTGTCTCACCTTATTATATATACGATCTTTGTGACGATCGAACATGTGGACGGTGCAGATGGGTTTGCGCCCTAGAGGCAGTTCGTCGATGACACTCACGTCCAAGTCTCCGTAGACTGTCATGGCAAGTGTACGTGGGATAGGAGTTGCTGTCATCACGAGGATATGTGGGGGAATAGTGTTCTTTTGCCACATCTTTGCACGTTGAGCCACGCCGAAACGGTGTTGCTCGTCGATGACTGCAAGTCCTAGCCGATAGAATACCACATTGTCTTCGATTACGGCATGTGTGCCCACCAGTATGTCGATGTCTCCTTTCTTCAAGTCGTCAAGTATTGCCTGACGCTTCTTCCCCTTCACATTGCCCGTGAGCAGTTCCACCCTCACGTTCATGTCTCCAAGAAAATCGCGGACGGTCTGCAGGTGCTGCTCTGCTAGTATTTCTGTTGGAACCATGATGCAGACTTGACATTTGTTGTCGATTGCCATAAGTGCACTCATGAGTGCAACGAGTGTCTTGCCCGAGCCTACGTCACCCTGCAATAGACGGTTCATCTGACGTCCCGACCCCATGTCTTTGCGGATTTCCTTCAGTACACGTTTTTGCGCACCGGTAAGTTCAAACGGGAGATGCTCGCTGTAGAACGTGTTGAATGTCTCACCTATTCTTGAGAATACGATGCCACGGAATCGGCGGATTCTGTCGCGTGCATAGCGCAGGATGTTGAGCTGCACATAGAACAGTTCTTCGAACTTCAGTCGTGTCTGTGCGCGCCTCAGTTTGTCTGCCGATTGTGGAAAATGGATGTTGCGTATTGCCTCGTCGTAGGACATGAGATGGAATTGTTCCACGAGGTAGGGGGTAAGTGTCTCTGCAAAAGGCTGGTTTGCCAGTTCCGTGAGTTTCTTCGTCAGTTTGCATATGGCAACTGAGTTGAGTCCATGCCGCTTCATCTTCTCTGAGGTGTTGTAGCTTGGGACGAACTTGTTGGCAGTGTCAGTGGCAGTGCCGTTCTGCTGTGTGCCTACTTTCTCCATTTCGGGATGGGCAATGTTGATGTGCCCATTGAATACGGACGGTTTGCCGAACACCACATAAGGCACATTGTAGTCGTAGTTTTTGAGGACAAACTTTATTCCTTGAAACCACACGAGCTCCACCACGCCTGTGCCGTCGGAGAAACGTGCGACGAGTCGTCTTCCCTTGCCCTCGCCTATGACGTCGGATGACAGGATGCGCCCCATGATCTGCACGTAGGGCATGGAGCCGTCAATCTCACTTATTCTATATATACGGGTTTTGTCGACATACTTGTACGGATAGTATGTCAACAAGTCGCCGACGGTCTTGATTCCAAGTTCCTTGTCAAGCAACTCAGCCCGTGCAGGTCCCACACCCTGCAGATACTTTATGTCCTGCGATTGATTTATCATTGGTGCAAAGGTAGTGCAAAGTTCGGAGAATACCAAATTAACACCGCTCAATCTACATTTCTTGTCCAAAGACTAAACCGAGTACCCCGATTGGAATCAGGATTGCTCTGACTTAAGGACTAGAGTACTCTTGCTTGAGGACTGGAGTCCTATAGCCTGAGGACTGAAGATCTGACCAGAGGTTTCAATCTATACAATCGGAGAGAAAATGCCGCACGGCAAAACATAATTTCATCTGTATTTGCCTGCAAACTGCCATGTGTAAGAATAACCCGTTATCGCCAACAAGAAAGCAAACCTTGTCAATATTAAACCTTTTGAATGTATAAACTTACGCTTCTTATCCATTTTTATTCAAATCTGCATTTTATTGTCAATAAACGCTTGGCGTTTCATATATTATGCCTAACTTTGCACCATCAAAGCAACACAAACACAAGATAAATACGACTATTAAGCAGATTATGCTATATATAGACTCAATTAAAATACTATTATAACAAACGTGTAAACTATGGATTCTAAGAAAGTTTTAGAGAATTTGAAGATGCGCTTTCCAAATGAGCCCGAGTATCATCAGGCAGTAGAGGAAGTGCTTAGTACAATCGAGGAAGAGTACAACAAACACCCGGAGTTTGACAAGGTAAACCTTATCGAAAGACTTTGCATCCCAGACAGAGTGTACCAGTTCCGTGTAAACTGGATGGATGACAAAGGCAATATCCAGACAAACATGGGTTACCGCGTACAGCATAACAATGCCATTGGCCCCTACAAAGGCGGTATCCGTTTCCACCAGAGCGTGAACCTTGGAATTTTGAAGTTCCTTGCGTTTGAGCAGACATTCAAGAACTCACTCACAACCCTTCCTATGGGTGGTGGCAAGGGAGGCTCAGACTTCTCTCCACGTGGAAAGAGCAACGCTGAGGTGATGCGTTTCTGCCAGTCATTCATGCTTGAACTTGCACGCCATATCGGTCCGGATGTCGACGTACCTGCAGGAGATATAGGCGTAGGCGGACGTGAGGTCGGCTACATGTTTGGCATGTACAAGAAACTCACTCGCGAATTTAGCGGTACATTCACCGGCAAAGGACGCGAGTTCGGCGGTTCACTCATCCGTCCTGAAGCAACAGGATACGGGAACGTTTACTTCCTCATGGAAATGCTGAAGACCAAGGGAATGGACTTGAAGGGCAAGACAGTGCTCATTTCTGGTTCAGGAAACGTGGCTCAGTACACAGCCGAGAAGGTTCTCCAGTTGGGAGGTAAGGTACTGACAATGTCAGACTCCGACGGTTACATCTACGACCCAGACGGTATTGACAGAGAGAAGCTCGACTATATCATGGAGCTCAAGCAAGTTTACCGTGGACGTATTAAGGAATATGCAGAGAAATATGGTTGCAAGTACGTTGCAGGCGAAAAGCCTTGGAACGAGAAAGCTGACATCGCACTTCCATCAGCAACACAGAACGAAATCAACGAAGAGCAGGCTAGGGCTCTTGTTGCCAATGGTGTGATTGCAGTTTCAGAGGGAGCCAACATGCCTTCTACTCCAGGCGCAATCAGAGTGTTCCAGGAGGCAAAGATCCTTTATGCTCCGGGCAAGGCTGCAAACGCAGGAGGTGTTTCTGTATCAGGTCTCGAAATGAGCCAGAACTCAGAGCGTCTGTCATGGACTGCAGAAGAGGTCGATAACCGTTTGCACACAATCATGGAAGACATCCACAGCAACTGTGTGAAGTACGGAACAGAGGCTGACGGCTATGTCAACTATGTGAAGGGAGCTAACGTTGCCGGATTCATGAAGGTGGCAAAGGCTATGATGGCACAGGGTATTGTATAAATAAGGTATTGCAAGGTATTACGTAAAAAAAGAATTGATACTTATTGACAGAAGAGGGAGCATCCATTTGCTGGTGCTCCCTTCGTGTGTGTATTTCAGTGAACATATGTCCATTGCTCTGTTGGCTTATTTTCATCTGCCCTTGAGCCTTTGCCCATCTTTTTTCAGACTTCTATCGTCTTCCGTTGGCGGTTGCTCTGCCGGCTCCTGCTGAGCGTGTGTTCACGTTGCGTGTAGCGTTGGAAGAGCGGTTCATGTTGGCTGCACCATTGTTGCGCTGCTGCATTTGGGCATTGTTGCGCTGAACAGTGTTTCCGCTTGTGCGGGTACTTGATGAACGGGTATTGACGGTCACGCGTCCATTGCCATTGTTTGCATTGCGGTCTTGGTTGCGGTTGATAGTGGTTCTTGATCGGTCCTCATTCTGCGCATTTCCGTTTCCACTGAAGCGGTTTGTGGCATTGTTGCGGTTCGCATTGCTATTTCTGTCCGCATTGCTATTTCTGTCCGCATTGTCATCCCCCCCCATATTGTTGTTGACATTACCGTTGTTGTGGTGGTTCACCATGTTATTGTTATTGCGGTTCATGTCGTTGTTCCTGTTCATGTCGTTTCTATTCATGCCGTTGTTGCGGTTCATGTCACCTGGATTGCCGATATGGAATCCTGTTCCTGCATTTTGACGTCCGTCATTTCTGCGGAAGTCTATTCCCGGTTCTGGAGCACGCATGCCGCCGAAGAAGGCACCACCTCTGTATTCCTTGAATCTGCGTGGAGTATTGAAGAAGAAATGGTCCATTCTGTGGTCGTGGGCATAGATAGCAAATCTCCAGTGACGGTCGGCAAATGTGATAGGACGATAGAAATAGTCGTATGTCATGAGCAGTTCCCACTGGCGTTCTGTAAGAAGACGGCGTAGTGCATAGTCGCGTGCAAACACCACTTCCATGTAGTCGTCGTATCTGTAGCCCAGGGCCACATCGTCGAGATAGTCGTTGACGCCGCATATATAATCGTAATTGATACAATAGAGGTCGTCAAGAATTGCTGAACTCAAGTGTAATGTGTATGCCATCCTGTCGGTCAGGAAACGTGCGTTACTGCGTATTGAGTAAGCAGACATTGGCTGTGCACTTGCTGAGAATGACACTACCGTCATCATAAACGCTACTGTAATGTTTCTTAAGGTTTTCATATCCGATCTCCTTTCTGTATTTTGTATTTTGCTTGTTTGTTTTTTAATTCGCTGCAAAGGTAGGGCTTGTTTCACAGGCAGCAAAAAGAAAGTTCCTATTCATAATGGGGAAAATCCTATAGGAACAATTTCCATGGCTGGCATATGGGAGATGCAGCGCTAGTGTAACATCAACATCGGGTCTGCGTAGAACTAACATAAAGAGTCGGACTTGTCCACATCTGTCAGGTTCTTCCACATTTGTCGGGCTCATTCACACGCTTGTCTGACTTGTCCACACCTGCTGAGTCATCCGCAATTGCCATCAGTCCAAATGCCAGAAAACTTGGCAAGAGTGAAATCTCAGGTGAGATAATATGTGGAAAGTGCGGGATTTATGGACCTTGCAATGAATAAAAGCGCAGTGTGTACAATGCCGTAAGAATTAATTTTGTACCTTTGTAAATTAAAAAGAAACGATTATGAATGTAACGCCGATACTGGATAAAATATATTTTGCACGCAGACAAAAGGCAATGAAGCACTACAAGGGTCATGCAGAAGAGATTCAGAGGAATGTCTTGCGCTATCTTGTGCGTGCAGCAGCAAAAACAGAATGGGGAACAAGTCACGGATATTCTGAAATAAAGAACTACGAGGACTATTGCCAGCATGTGGGGCTGAACACGTATGAAGAACTGAAGGACTACATTCAGAAGATGCGCCAAGGCTCGAAGGATGTGCTGTGGAGAGGACAAGTGAACTGGTATGCCAAGTCTTCGGGAACAACCAACGACAAGAGTAAGTTCATCCCGGTCAGCAAGGAAGGACTGAAGAACATACACTATCTTGGCGGAACCGACTGTGTGGCAGCCTATCTCAAGATAAATCCCAAGAGCAAACTGTTCTTCGGCAAGAGTCTCATTCTTGGTGGAAGCCATGCGCCCAATCTGAATACACCAAACAGTTTGGTGGGTGACTTGAGCGCCATACTGATAGAGAATATCCCTTCATGGGTCAACCTCGTGCGAGTACCTCCCAAGGATGTTGCGCTGTTGAGTGACTTTGAAGAGAAACGCGACAAAATTGCGATGATTGCACAGCACGAAAATGTGACAAACATAAGCGGGGTGCCCTCATGGATGCTTTCCGTCCTAGACCGTATGCTCGAGATTTCTGGTAAGCAGAAGATTGACGAGATATGGCCAAATCTTGAAGTGTTCTTCCACGGTGGAGTGGCGTTCACCCCTTACCGCGAGCAATACAAGAACATCATCTCGCTGCCGGGCATGCGCTACATGGAGACCTACAATGCCAGCGAAGGATTCTTTGGCATACAGACCGACCTCAGCGACCCTGCAATGCAAATCATGATGGATTATGGAGTGTTCTATGAATTCATTCCGATGAGCGAGTTCGGCACCCCGTCGCCTACAGTCGTACCACTGTGGAAAGTGGAGAAAGATGTCAACTATGCCATCGTAATCAGCACTTCATGCGGTCTGTGGCGTTACATCATAGGCGATACAGTGAAATTCACAAGCATCGATCCCTACAAATTCATCATCACCGGACGCACCAAGCACTTCATCAATGCCTTCGGTGAAGAACTGATTGTGGACAATGCAGAGAAAGGACTGGAGCAGGCTTGCATCGCAACAGGTGCCCAAGTCCGCGAATATACGGCTGCGCCGATATTCATGAACACAAATGCCAAGTGCCGCCACCAGTGGATCATTGAGTTTGCCAAGCATCCTGCATCGATAGAAGACTTTGCCACCATCCTCGACCGTTCGCTCCAAGCCATCAACTCCGACTATGAAGCCAAACGATCGAAGGACATTACCCTCCAGCGTCTGGAAATCGTGGATGCAAAGCCCGGACTGTTCGACGAGTGGTTGAAGAAGAAGGGAAAATTGGGCGGACAGCACAAGATTCCGCGCCTGAGCAACAGCCGTGAGTATATTGAGGAACTTCTTGAAATGAATAAAGGTTGTTTCTAAATAAAGGCAGTTGATTCTACCCGACTAATAGTAAAATCAATTTATAGAACCTGTCTAAATGAGGAAAATCAGAAGTGCATACATCGCCGTGTTGACTGTTGCCACATTGATTGCGGCAGCATGTGCCAATATTGGCTCGCCCGACGGTGGACCCTACGACGAAACTCCGCCAGTAATCGTCAACACCACACCCAAGTATGGGGCTGCGAAGTCGAAAGCCACGAAGATTGTACTTGAGTTCGATGAGAACATAAAGATAGAGAATGCGTCGGAGAAGATCATCGTGTCGCCTCCGCAGATTGAACAGCCTGAAATCAGTGCGCTGGGCAAGAAAATCACCGTCCAATTGATCGACTCCGTAAAGCCCAATGTCACCTATACCATAGATTTTTCCGATGCCATCGAGGACAACAACGAAGGCAATCCGATGGGCGACTATGCCTTCACTTTTTCCACGGGCGATTCCATCGACACGATGCAGGTGTCGGGCTATGTGCTCGATGCCAGCAATCTCGAGCCGGTGAAGGGAATCTATGTGGGACTCTATGAGGCAGCAGATTCCATTGCAGAGGAATTTCCCGATTCCGTGTTCAAGACAAAGCCGTTCGACCGCATCTCACGCACTGATAGCCGCGGACATTTCGTGGTGAAAGGTCTGAACCGTGGAAAGTACCGTGCTTATGCGCTGAAAGATCAGGACCAAAGCTATTCATACACACAGAAGAGCGAGATGCTGGCATTCAACGACAAGGTGATAAAGTCCACCTGCAAGCCCGACATACGCTACGACACCATCTGGCACGACAGCATCCACTACGATTCCATCGTTCCCAAGAACTACACCCACTTCTATCCCGATGACATCGTGCTGTTGGCATTCACCGAAAAACTGACCGACCACTACTTCCTCAAGATGGAACGTCCAAACCTGCGTGAGTTCACGCTGTTCTACACCAGTCCTGCCAACGAACTGCCTACAATCAATGGCATCAACTTCAACTCCGACAATGCATTCGTGGTCGAGCCCAATCCGACGAACGACACAATCAAATACTGGATTCTCGATTCACTCATATATAATCTTGACACCCTCGTGTTCGACCTGTCCTATATGGCAACCGACTCGCTCGGCAAACTCGTACTGACTACAGACTCAGCCACCGAACTCATTTCGAAAGTGACCAAGGCGAAAGTCGACAAGCAGAAGCAACAGGCTTACGAAGAATGGGTCAAGGATTACAAGGATGAACTGAAGAAGAAGAAAAAGAAGAGACATGACGAAAAAGATGATGAATCTGCCGACGGTGAAGTGGCAGAGGAGCTGAAGTCGAAGCGGAAGAAGAAATCAAAGGACGAAGACATCGAGATTCCGCCCATGCCAGAGGTATTCCTTGAGGTAAGAACATCGAATTCATCGATAAGTCCTGTACAGAATATGGATTTCTCCAGCCCCGAACCCATCGCTGCCATTGACACTGCGTTGTTCCATTTCCGTGAGAAGATAGATTCAGTGTATGTGAACTGCAATTTCAAGATACGAAAGCGCGATTATCCCCACAACACCTACCGTTTCTATGCAGAGTGGCAGCCGGGTCACGCCTACGAGATAACAGTAGACACCGGGGCCTTCGTGAGCGTGTACGGAAAACGCTCCGAGAGTTTCGTGAAACAAGTGAAAGTACGTTCAGCCGAATCGTTCGGTTCCGTGTTCATCAATCTCCATGGCGTCGACACTTGTGCAGTGGTGGAACTCCTCAATTCGTCCGACAAACCCGTTAAGAAGGTGAAGGTCAACGAAAAGACGAAAGCCGAATTCTACTACGTTGACCCAGGAACATACTATCTGCGCACATTTTGCGACAAGAACGGCAACGGTATTTGGGACACGGGTTCATACGATGCCCATCTCCAGGCAGAAGAAGTCTATTACTATCCCAGATCGTTCGTAGTGAGGGCAAACTGGGACATCAGCCAGGAATGGTGGCCCAAGGCTCTGCCGGTGATGAAGCAGAAACCGACAGCCATCACCAAGCAGAAGGCAGACAAAGAGAAAGACATCAGAAAGAAGAACGCAGACCGACTCAAAGAAAAGAACAAGAAATGACGAGACGTTTCACTCACCGCACGGCAACACGCACACTGATGGTGCTCCTGCTTATGTCGCTTGCGCTGACAGGCAATGCACAGTGCAAATACCCGAATACGGCATTCAAACCAGGCGAATCCCTTTTCTATGACCTCTATTTCAACTGGAAATTCATTTGGGTGAAAGTAGGTTCTACGCACTTCAGCGTCATTTCGTCCGACTACAAGGGAAAGAGTGCACTCCGCACCGATATCCTGTTCAAGAGCAACAAGAGGTCCGAAGCCATATTCCCCATGCGCGACACCCTGATAAGTTATTCCACTCCCGACCTCGAGCCGTTGTATTTCCGTAAGGGCGCATTTGAAGGAAAACGCTACACGGTCGACGAAGTGTGGTTCAGTTATGCCGACGGACAAACCGTCATGAAACAGCGCTATCGCTCGGCAGAAGGCGAATGGACCGACCGCAAGACCACCAGCGACGAATGTGTGAACGACATGCTCAATATCCTGCTGATTTCGCGCTCCAAGGACTATTCCAAATGCACTAAAGGACAGCGCATCCACTTCAAGATGGTCACCGGCAAGCGGTTGAGCAACCAGATACTGGTGTACAAGGGCAAAGAGAAATTCAAGGCAAACGACGGACACACCTATATGTGCCATGTGCTGTCGCTGCTTGATGACAAATCGAAGAAGAATGAGAAGGAACTGCTGAGGTTCTACATAACCGACGACAAGAACCATCTGCCCGTACGCATCGACTTCTATCTGAAATTTGGCATAGCTAAGGCGTTCTACTGCCGTGGCACGGGAATACGCAATGCCCTGACTTCACAGATAAAATAATCATGCTTCAATGATACAATAACCATAAATTCATCCTTCTGTCATGCTTCTACCTTATTATAATGACACACTCATAGAAGCCGGTTGTGACGAGGCCGGACGTGGTTGCCTTGCCGGAAGCGTCTATGCAGCAGCCGTCATCTTCCCCAAAGACTACCACAACGCTCGTCTGAACGACTCCAAGCAGTTGACAGCCCGACAGCGTTATACTTTGCGCGAGGAGATAGAGCGCGATGCCATTGCGTGGGCACTCGGAATAGTGACCGCCCAAGAGATTGACCAAATGAATATCCTGAAGGCAAGCATCACCGCGATGCACCGGGCAATCAGTAAGTTGGGCGTACAGCCCGAGATGCTCATCATCGACGGCAACAGATTCTATCCCTACCACAATCTGCCCTACCATACGATAGTGAAAGGCGACGGCAAATACCTCTCCATTGCAGCAGCATCCATCCTTGCAAAGACCTATAGGGACGACTACATGAAGCAGCTCCATAAAGAATACCCCTACTATGGATGGGATCACAATGCCGGATACCCCACCAAGGAACATCGTGAAGGCATAGTTCAGTATGGGCTATCGCCCTACCACCGACTGTCTTTCAATCTCATGGGTGATGGTCAACTATCGTTCGACTTCAACTGATGGTGCGCAAGCCGTATGCTCCATCAAAGGTTGCTCGATATCACCCAGTGAAGACCCTGTTCAATATTGCCTCATAAGGGTGTGGAAATGTCACTTATTTCCGCTCGTAAAGCCTCTGAAAGCTTCGGGTATGACAGTCGTGACAGTTATGACAGTAAAAAATAAGGCACCTATACTTTTGCCATTTCTTAGTTTATATAATATACATAATTAATAATTAGATAGTTATACGATATAGGAGGGCAAGGCGTAAATCTAGGGGTACCTTAAAAATAACTGTCACAACTGTCACTGTCACGCAAGATATGTTAATAAGATTCATAACATACTGAATGATAGTGATATATAAATGTTGATAAAATAAAATGCTATAACAGTTGCGTGCGACAAACAGCGATTTTCCGACAGTCTACCCCTGAAAAATGCCCTGTTTTCGTGGTTTTGCGCACGAATTTCGTGGGCTGAAACGCCGGTTTTTGCCATTTTAACACTCGTGTTTTTATGAATTTGCTCGCGGTTTTTGACTGGAAACTGCGTGGATTTAGCGGAAAACTGCGTGGAAACCACAATTAATGAAACGGAACTGTGATTGAATGATGGGATGAAAGAGATTGTAGACGGGAAAAATCGGGAAATGTTAAATCTGAAGTGCTTTACCATGTGGATATGGAGACAAGCATCGCGTTGTAAGAAACAAAAACCGGAAAAATAGGCAACGGTGAAGAATGCCGTGGAGCAATACCTTGCCTCGCTACACAAAAAGGACATTCTACTCTCGAAGATAGACTCCAACTTTGTCCGTGGCTATCTCGCCTTTCTCGGCGATGGCTACATACAAAAGCATTGGAAGAAGGAAACGAAACCGATTTCCGATTCTACGAAGAAGGTGTACCAAACAAAGTTTGTCACCATCCAGAACAAGGCCGTGCGTGAAGGAAAATTTCGGATTTAGATTTCATGTCGTTTGAACGTAACCAGTTCGTTTGTAACCATCCGAAGCAACGCATCCGAGCCACCTTGGTGGGGGGATTTCCTCCATTAGCAACATCAATTCATCCCATCGAATCGAGCGGAATCCGACTCCTTGACGAAGGAATATCTTCGGGTGAAAACGACCTTGCTCCAAACGTTTATAATACATCAAATAACCACTACGCTCTCAATGAAGCAGCTTCATGACCTTGCGGGTCTTAAAAATGTATACGCTTCCATCGTAACTATCCAAAAAACACCATGATACTCATGTTCGAAAAGCATTCATATTTTTCATTCGTGTTTCGCAGAAATGCGCCTGCTTGCGCCCGTTTCCCTTGATTTTCATGCATATTTTTCAAAAAAATCTGCGACTATGCATCGCTTTGAGGGAAATATACTTGATTCTCATGCTTCTTCTTTCACTACGTAATTGGGTCTGCCTTTGGTTTCCATGTAGATTCTGCCGATGTATTCGCCGAGGATGCCGATGGAGAGGAGCTGTACTCCGCCGAGGAAAAGGATGATGCTGACGAGGGTGGTGAATCCTTGTACGGGGTCGCCGATGAGGAGGGTCTTGCTGATGTAGAAGATGAGGAAGCAGAAGGAACCGAGAGCTATGATGGATCCGATGATGGTGGCAAGGCGCAGGGGGGCGGTGGTGAACGATGTAATGCCGTCGAGTGCAAGGTTCATGAGACTCAAGAAGTTCCATTTGCTGTGACCTACGGATCGGTTGCCGCGGTCGAAGGTTATTTCTTTCTTGCGGAAACCTATCCAGCAAAAGAGCCCTTTGTTGTAGCGCTCGGTCTCGCGCAACTGCTTCATTGCATTGATGCAAACCCGGTCGAGCAGACGGAAATCGCCTACGTTCTGAAGTATGTGGAAACGGGTGGCGCGGTCCATCAGTTTATAGAACAGCAGGGAGAATGCCCTACGCAGCCAGGGCTCTTTCCCACGATCTTTTCTCCGGGCATAGACGTCCTGGAACCCGCCTTCCCAATACTCAATCATCTGCGGAATGAGGCTGGGCGGGTCCTGGAGGTCGGCGTCCATGATGATTACGCAGTCGCCAACCACTTTGTCGAGTCCTGCCAACAGGGCTTTCTCTTTCCCGAAATTGCGGGAGAGACTGACGAAATGCACCTGCCGGTCGCTGGTCTGCATGGCTTTGATGAAAGGGAGCGTGTTGTCGGTGCTGCCGTCGTCCACGAACATGAGTTCCCATTCGTAACCCGACTGATCGTTCATCACCGCTTTGATGGACGGATAGATCAACGGGATTGATGCCTCTTCGTTGTAGCATGGGATGAGTATTGATATTTTCTTCATTTTTGCGAAATGTTAAATCTTGTTATTCTTTATCTTCGTTTCTTCTTGATGAAAACCCTTTGGTCAGTCGGATTTTTTCGTGAAATATGGGCTGAAAATTTCTCTAGTCAGAGAAATTTATTTTTCCAGTCAGAAAAAATTTTTTTCATAGTCAGAGAAAAAATTTTCCCCAGTCAGAGGGATTTCAGCCCCAAATCCGGCCTATCTGCGGATCTTGCCTTTCGTCTTCATTTTTCCGTCCATATTCGTTTCTTTTCTATCCTTATTGTCTTTGTATTTCTCTGCCTTCTGCCTTTTCCCTACTCAATGTCTGCATCGTTGGCATGTGCCATGCTTTCTGGCAGAAGAATCTGGTAGTGATTGTCTTCCCACACGACGTGGTAGCCGTAGCGGCGGATGAATCCGTGGATGATTTCGACTTTCGCGTTCTTATGGCTGAAGTTGTCGTTTGCATCGGTGCTGTCCCAGTAGGGGTCGGGCTTGGTGAAGTCGATGATTTGCGTCTTTTCCCTTACCAGCACTGGGCACACTTTGCTCCTCGCCTCTGCCCGCTGAAGGTGAAGGCGCATGGAGGCTGTGTCGAACGACCATGGCCAGGGGTTGTACATGTAGGGGCGTGTGTGGGTGATGTAGTGGATGGTGGGGCTGCTCTGGAAACAGAACAGATAGTCGCCCGGACTTACGTATTTCTTGAGTTCTTCGAGCAGGTGCATGGTGGCTTCTGCATACGATTTCTTCGTCAGCGTGTTGGTGCGCACATTCTGTATTCTGTAGATTTTCTCCAGCCGCGAACCTTCGTCGAAGTAGGCACTGTTCATGATGTGCCAGCCATTCTTGAGGAAGAAGACTGAGATGAAGGCTGAGATGGCGATGAATCCGATATGGCTGAATGCAGTTTTCTTTGTCTTCAGTTGGCTGACTGCAAGTCCGATGCTCAGCGGTGTTGCCATCCAGATAGCATTCTCGCCCATGTTGTTTATCCCGAAATCGCTGCCGTAGGGTAACGTATAGAGGATGAGCAAGGCTATCAGAATGAGGTAAACTCGATTGCGGTCCTTGCACTGGAAATAGATCGAGGGGAAGAGAACCAGACTGATGAAGGAATAGAGGAAGAGCATATTGTCGAAGAATCTGACGAGGATGAAGGCTTGCAGGGCAAAGAGTGCGATGCCAAGCATCACTGCCACGCTCCGCAGCTTCATGTGCCGACGGCTAATGACGATGCTTGCAAGTGTCGGCAAAAGTCCAATCTTCAGCATATCCTTGATAATCTGCATGTACGATTGTAGGTAAACACAGATCATACTGCCCAAATTGTGTGAACTGTCGGCTGACGTTGCGGCTGACATGCCTGTGCTCAGATTGTCGATGAAGATTGACAGATGACCGAATGCTGCCATCAATCCCACTTCAACTGCTATGCCTCCCAGCAGTCCCAGCAATGCGAAACCAAGCAACTTGAGAGTCTGCCTGCCGTTGTGCGTATATATATAATAAGGTATTAGCAGAGCGAGGAGGATGAGTTGTGTGAGGTTTGGAATTCTTGAGAATACGTTCATTGCAAGCAGGATGCCTACCATGAGCATGAACCGGCATGAACTTTTGCGCAGCGCACTGAACAGGCAATAGGCTGCTGCCGCGGACAGAAGCACGGTCACGCTGCTGTGGTCGAACACCATCACGCCATAGTCGTGGGCTGCCACCACGAGCAGGAATCCGAGGAATATGGCAGTGTAGCTCACGTAGTTGCGCAGCAGACGATAGATTACGACCCATGTGCAGAGCATGAAGAGGACGTTGAGCAGTCGGAATCCGAACATTCCCATCCAGCCGAACAGCATTTCCCATATGCCTCCAATCCACAGCGGATTGTAGAAGAGGAACATGTATTTCACACTCTCCGGCTCCTGGAAAATCTGTTGATAACCGGTGAGCGACCAACCTTCGTCTGCCATGCAGAATCCCTGCACGCCAAGCAAAGCTTCAATGATGAAAAGCGTGATGAGCATGGTGGCAAGTCCCGGACTTTCCTCTGCCTTGCGATGGTTCGGCTTGAACCTTTGCATGAAACAATCCAGTTGTCCGGTCATTTCTTCTTTGGTTTGAGTTCGTCAGGCGAATCTTTGGTGTACATGTTGACTGCTCCTGCTGTCTTGGTGAAGAGATCGGAAATCTGTTCGGGAGCAATGTCGGCAGTCGGATGGAATTTGTCGGAGTTCATGTAGTTGAGGATTGACGCCCGCATCTGGCGTGCCACGATGCGCTTGTCGAGAATGTTGGTGATGTCCATCGTTGTCATCACGAGCTTGCCTCCAAGTACGTTTGCCTCGAAGAGCATTCCGATTTTGCGCGAGATGAACCATGTGTCGATGCTCTGCACTAACGGCTGGAAATCGGCAGGGAAGTCGGTAAACTGCATCACTTGCGCTTTGTTCACGAGCTCCCACCACTGGAGGTCACTGTGATAGTCGGTGGGGAACAGACTGAAGATGTCGTGCTTGTTCTCCACGTAGATGCCGGTGGTGTGGGGCGGACGCATCTTGAACCAACTGGTGTTCCAGAACACTGGCATGAAGTTCTGCACCACTTCTTTTCCATAACTTACTTTGCCTGCCGCTGTGAGCAACACTTTACCGCCTTTCTTCAGCACACTCATAGTCTTTGTATCAAACTGATCGGTGACCCACACATCGCCTGTATCTGCCTTCACATCTGCAGGGTAAACCCAGAAGTCCCAGTGGTTGCGTGCATCGGTGTTGGCTACGGTAACGGTGAGAGTAAGTTTCTGAGGCGTCTGCACATTGGCAAGGTCGAAATCAATGCTTCCCACTGGCAGGTTGTTTCCGATTGGATAGTCTTTCGCATCGAACGAACCGGATTTCAATGTCCGTCCATCGGTGGAGATGGAGTAAATCACCATGGTTCCTTTCAAGTTACTGTCGGAATATTGGTTGAGCACAATGTCGGCATGGAATGTCTCGTTGTTCTTGTAGGTGAACTTTGGCATTTTTGCCAACGGCACAATGGGTGAGCAGAACTCGCGGAATAAAGACGCAGTCATGTAGCCCTTGTCGTCGAAGAACACGTCGGTCACTCCCACCAGTGCTGTGCCCTGACCTGAATAGTCGTTGAGTGACAGGAGCTGGAAACCTGCGTATTGCGGTGTGCGCATCGTGCGCTCAATCTCGTATTTGTAGCACAGTGCCTGCAACTTGCCCGAAGCCATGAGGAAACGGTGGGCACGGCTTTCCATGCCGTTGTCTTTCAGAATGTCCTGGAACACTTCGAAGTTGCGTGCCTTGTTCACTCCTGTGTATTTGCTTGTTTCCCTGAAGTTGGGGAAAGCACACCACTGACCTGTCTCGTGACTCACGAACGGCTCTTTTACTTCGCCTATCTTTGCGGTGAAATCGTCCATGGTAGAAGGCTGACGGCTCGACCAGTCCAGTCCTCTGGCTCCTGCCTTGACGTGGTACTGGCTCTTGGGCTGCCACTGCCAACCGCCGCCAACTGACGCTCCGGTGTAGACACGTCGGCTGTCGGTTGCTTTCCAGTAGTCCACGAATTTGCTTACCCATGCCACCCAGTTGCCTGCCGGCTCGTTGCCGCATGCCATCATGCAGAAGGACGGATGGTTGCCATAGTCCTGAGCCATGCGCTTGGTCTCGTCCATGAGATAAGTGTCGATGAAAGCTCCGTTTCCCAGTTTCACTCCGTGGTTTGGCCAGCTCGGACCTTCCGGTTGCAGATAGAATCCGATTTGGTCGGCTGCTACGAATGCTGCCTCTGGCGGGCAGTAGGAATGGAAACGCATGTGGTTGAGTCCGTACTCACGGCAACGCTTGAACACCCGGAGCCATGAGTCTACATCCATTGGAGGATAGCCGGTAAGCGGGAAATCGCAGTTCTCCACTGTGCCGCGCAACTGGATTTCATGATTGTTCACGTAGAACATCTTGCCGCGGATTTCGAACTTGCGCATTCCGAAGGTTGTGGTCCGTCGGTCTTCCGCTTTCTTCAGTCCTTTCTTGGCGGAGAGTGTGGTGGTAAGAACGTAGAGGTTGGGGTGGAATTCATCCCAGAGTTTTGCTCCGTCCATCGGCAAATTGAGTTTTATTGCAGTGGTATCGGAGGTGAGCTGTATGGTTTTTGTTGCTGAATAGCCTGCGGAATTTCCGTCCTTGAGTCCTGCATGAAGCATAATCGTAACCTTTTCCGACGGTTTTCCTACTACTTTTATGTCTACGAGTGCGGCAGATTTGTCGACATCGGGGTAGACCTGCAGGTCGGTGATGTGTGTGCGTCCGGTTTTCTGTAGTTCCATGCATCCCACGATTCCGTTCCAGTCGCCTTGGGTTTGGTCGGTGATGGAATGGCTGTCCTGTCCCACGTTCACTGTTTCCGGTCGGTTGTCAATGCGGATGGTAATCTCGTTCTTCCCTTTCTTCAACCATTTGGTGACATCGTACTGATGTGCTGTGACAAGGCTATTGCACATCCCCACCTTTTCTCCGTTCACATAGAGAATGGTCTCGATGTGTGGACGTTCCAGGTAGAGGTTGTAGGAACTGTTTTTGTCGATGTCGTCCAGCGTGATGGTTTTCCTGTACCATGCCACTCCCACATAGTGCTTGTCTGGGGTGAGGAAGAACGTCAGTTTCATGTCCTTGCCCGGCTTGCGGTATTTCTCCATGTAGGGATTGTAGAAGTAGGAACTGTCGTAGAGACTGCCCACCCATTTGGTATGTACACTTATGTCGTCGCCCTTCATTTGCTCGGGCATTGACGAGGGCAGATTAATGGTGTCGTCAAATGTTTTGCCATTGAACCACTTCAGCCGTTGTCCCTGGTCAAGACTGTCGATTTGGAATTGCCATGTGCCAGCCAGACTGAGGGTCTGTGCGTTGATAGCTGTTGCAAAAATTAGGAGTAGTGTTGATACGAAGTATTTCATTTTATGCTTGTAATTATTTAGTTTAGCTTATTGTTGGTTGGTTATGTTTGTTGGTTTTATTTATTATTGCTTCTGTTCGTCGTTGCTTCTGTTTGGGGTGGATCAGCTTGTGTTTGGCTCAGCTTTGGTCTTAGTTTGATTTGACCTTAGTCTGACTGATGCCCTGGTTCGCTTTATGGCTGTGCAAGCCCAAGACCAGCATTGTCTGTATTTGGATTTGAGTATGCCTGCATCTTATTTCTGCTTCTCTTCAATCTTCAGAGTCTGCAGTGCTGCTTCGAGTTCACGGATGTAAGGACGCTTCTTCTTGTCGGGGGCATACACGAATCCTTCGGTCACGATTATACGGTTGGTCAGCGTATCGACTTGGGTATAGGAAACGAATGGTCCTCCCATCATGTCGTTCTCCATTCGCCAGAGTCCACGGACTTCGTGCACGAAATGTCCGTCGCAAGTGATGTTGCGTGAATACACATAATCCTTGTTCATGCTCATGTATTGGTCGAACTCCTCGCCTCTGATGTTTCTCTGCATGAAAGTATCGCGATGGGCGATGAAACGCTGGAGTGAGAAATCTTCATCGGCAGTGAAAGGATAGGTGTAGACGCAGATATTCAAACGGTTGTCCTCGTTGTTCGACGAAGCCCACATGAAGTTGGTTCCGGTCTTGACTGCATTGATGTTTTCGGGCACGAATATGCTGCAGCCGAACTGTTTCTTCGCTTGATTGAGCACTGTGGAACTGTGTTTCTTGGTGAGATAACTACGCTCACGCTTCAGTTCGGAATTGACGAACACATTCACAATGTGGAAGCCCTGGTCCTCAGCCAAGTCTGCCATTGCCCGTCCGTCGGGAGCGGTGAGATACATGATGGTCTGCGGATGGGCATAGACATCGTAGGCTGTTCGCATCTCTGCTTTCGGATATTTGTTGTCAATCTCAAACACTATGATATTGGCAAATGCTCTATAGTATTTCTTGAATGCGTAGGTGTTGATGCTTAGGGATTTGAAACAAGGCTCGCTCTGTGGCAATCCTTCAATCTCTGGGTTGATATTCTCCATGAAGACCATGCCATTGGTGGTGTTCAACCATTCCTTGTCGCCCACAATCAGTAACTCATAAGGAGCGCTGCGTGTGGTGACTGTCTTTCCCGACGGTGACTTCTTCTCACCGGTGGTGCATGCTGTGATTGCCATCAGCATAAGCATTGCAATGAAAATGTGCTTTTTCATAAGGCGGAGAGTGGTTTAGTCGTTTGCCAACTGATAGACTTCACTGCCTGCCAGCAGGAAACATCCCAATCCGAAGTCATCGAAGTCGGGTTCATTGTCGTAGCCCACTGACTGTGAGTCGCTCGGTTGTTTGCCTGTGCCTTGCACATAGCCGAGGAATCCGTTCTTGTGCAGACATTCCTTCACCATGGCGTTCCATGTCTTTGCCACTATCGGCAGATAGGTCTTGCTGTCGAGCAGTCCGTTGCGTATGCCCCATGCCATGCCATAGACGAAAAGGGCGGTGCCAGTGAGTTCCTTGCCTCCGTAGTTGCTTTCGTCCAGCAGGCTCACGTTCCAGAACGTGTCCTTGCGCTGGCATTTAGTCAGGGCATTGGTCATCTTCATATAGTCGGACTTGTATTCATCGAGATAATCATCGTAGTTGTCCATGCTCATGATGTCCTGCATGGCTCTCACCAAAGCTGCGTAGACCCATCCGTTGCCACGGCTCCAGTAGCAGTTTTTGCCATTTGGTTCTTTGTATGGAGGAACAAAATCTTTGTCGCGCCACCACAGTCCTTCGTCCTTGTTGAAAAGTCCGCCTGCTAGCCGGTCGCGGGTGTACGAATACATTTTCCAGCCTTGCTGGGCATAGCGGTTGAATGCTTCGTCGCCTTCTTTTTGCTTGATTGCCGACATCTTGGTCAGTACTGGCAAACCCATCTGGATGGCATCAATCCAAGTCCAGTCGCCTACGCTTGCAGGGGTTGACAGCAGATTGTCCATGCACTGCACAGTGGGGTTGTAGTATTTCACCTGCCCTTTCTCATACATGCTGAGATATGCCTGGCAGCAGCAGTAGTCGTCGGCATCGCGTGTCTTTACTCCGTTGCGTGGCACCCATTCGTGGAAGGATGCCCAATCGTAGAGGTATTGGTTGTTTTGTTCGTACTTCGGTGACTGTGCTGCTTGCTCGATGTCAATCAGTTCCACCAGTCCTTCGAAATACACTCCGCGTGTCCAGAGGTTGCTTGGTCGCATTTTCTTCACATAAGTGGGTGCTCCTGCATCCGGATATTTGTTGATGAAGTAGTCGTTTGCCACTTCCATGCTTTCCAGCACTTTGGCTTTTGTAGGCATTTTCGCTTTCTCTGCGCTGGCAGAAAATGCAATCAGTAGACTTAC
This sequence comes from Bacteroidaceae bacterium, assembly GCA_963640465.1. GTDB lineage: Bacteria > Bacteroidota > Bacteroidia > Bacteroidales > Bacteroidaceae > Colivivens. The sequence goes on from CAVHYP010000031.1 coordinate 20,454, forward strand.
GGTAAATAACAGTGTTCGCATATTTTTCGGTTTATATTAGTTCTGCAATCTGGCTTTCCAGTTCTTCGTTGCTGATGCGGTGTTTCAGTTCGCCCCGTCTTGCAATGGAAACGGCACCGGTTTCTTCGGAAACTACTATTGCCAGTGCATCGCTCTGTTGTGAAATGCCGAGTGCCGCACGGTGGCGCAGTCCCAGTTCTTTCGGTATGTTCATGTCGTGGGACACGGGCAGTATGCAGCCTGCTGCCTCGATGCGGTTGCGGCTGATGATCATTGCCCCATCGTGAAGTGGACTGTTCTTGAAGAATATGTTCTGGATGAGCTGGCTGCTGATGATTGCATCGATGGTTTCGCCCGATTTCGCAATGTCGTTGAGCGACATGTTGTTCTCGATGATGATGAGTGCTCCCACTTTGTTCTTGCTCATCTGTTCACAAGCCCACACAATTTTCATGACCGAAGGATTCTCCTCCTCGTTGCTATCCTTCTTTTTCGTGAACAGGCGCCGTAGGAAATTGAGCTGGCTGTGCGAACCCAGCGTGAGGAAGAACCGTCGTATCTCTTCCTGGAAAAGTATGATGAGTGCCAGCACTCCCACGTTCACCAACTTGTCGAAGATGGATCCAAGAAGCCTCATTCCAAACACTTGTGACACAAGTATCCAGACAACGATGAAGAGCAATATGCCGTAGAAGATGTTCAGCGAACCAGAATCCTTCATCAGTTTGTAAACGTAATAGAGCAGGAGCGCTACACATAGAATGTCGATTATGTCTTTTATTCCGAACTCGAGCATTGTCGTAAATTTATAAGTGGTTATGAATTGGTTTGGGACGTGATTCGGGTTTCGTTGAGTTTGTTGTTGATTGTAATGCATTCCATTGCCTCTCTCACTTCGTGCACTCGTAGTATGTTCGCGCCTTTTGCCAATGCCACGGTGTTGAGAATGGTAGTGCCGTTCAGCGCCTCTGCCGGGGTTGTGCCAAACAATTTGAATATCATGCTTTTGTGCGATACTCCCACGAGTACTGGCAGTTCCAGTATCGCAAGGTTTTCCATATTAGCAAGTATCGCGTAGTTGTCGTCAATCGATTTGTTGAACCCGAAGCCGGGGTCGAGAATGATGTCCTTCGCTCCCCTGTCTCTCAGTTGCTGTACTTTTTCTGCAAAGAACTGGAGCTCGCGGATGCAGATGTTTTCGCTTTCGTTGCGCGGTTCGTTGAATGTGAGGATGTAGGGCACTCCGTATTTTGCCACCACATCGAACATCTCGTCGCAGCCGCCGTAAACATCGTTGATGATGTGCACTCCATATTCTTTTATGCAGCGTTCGGCAATGGCAGGACGGAACGTGTCGACCGAGATGACGGCATCGGGGTAGTCGCGCCTGATTATGTCGAGGCTCGTTGCCAACCGTTCCCATTCACCTGCTTTGTCCACTGCTTCGCTTCCCGGACGGGTGGAACAGCCGCCGATGTCGATTATCGTCGCTCCGTCGGCAAGATGTTTGCCCACCAAACCGCTTATGTCGGTTTCAGTGGCGCTTCCGTCAGGACTCACACTGGTATAGAACGAGTCGGGAGTGATGTTCAGAATGCCCATCACGCATGGAGCGGAAAGGTTCAGCAGTTTGCCTCCTACATTTATTGTATATTCAATGCACTTGCTCATATTCATACCTTTTCAAGTATAGCAGTGCAAAGTTAGGCAAAAAATCCCGAATCTTATAACACATATATCAATTAATTACTACCTTTGTAGGCGATAATCAATTCAATCATGACTACGACAGAAGAACTCTATAAGATTTTCCTGGAACATCCCGATGTGACTACCGACAGCCGCAACTGTCCGGATGGTTCCATTTTCTTTGCACTGAAGGGTGAAACCTTCGATGGCAATGCGTATGCCAAAGCTGCACTCGACAAGGGGTGCAGCTATGCGGTGGTGGACGAGACTGAGTACTACGACAGCACAGACTCGCGACTCCTTTTGGTTGACAACACACTGACAGCCTTGCAACAGCTTGCCAACTACCATCGGCGCCAACTCCACATTCCAGTCATCGGAATCACCGGCACTAACGGCAAGACAACAACCAAGGAACTCGTGTCGGTAGTACTTTCAAAGAAATACAATGTGCTCTATACGCAGGGCAACTTCAACAATCACATTGGCGTGCCAAAAACTCTGCTCCGCCTTACGTCTGCCCATGAGATGGCTGTAATCGAGATGGGAGCCAACCATCCCAGTGAAATCAAGACATTGGTGAACATTGCAAAGCCGAACTTCGGACTCATCACCAATGTGGGGAAAGCACATCTGCAGGGTTTCGGCTCGTTCGAGGGAGTGATTCGCACAAAAGGTGAACTCTACGACTTCCTGCGCGACCATTCGGGCAAGGTATTCATCAATGAAAATAATCCATACTTGATGAACATATCCCAAGGACTCGACCTTGTAAAGTACGGTTCCAACGGAAAACTCGTCAGTTGCAGTCCCTATCTGAACTTCGAGTACAACGGACACGCAGTCAGCACCCAACTCGTTGGTGCCTACAATTTCGACAATGCCCTTGCTGCAGCTTGTGTGGGCAATTATTTTGGAGTGTCCGACGATGATATCTGTTCGGCAATCACACATTACGTGCCGTCGAACAACCGCTCGCAACTGATGCAGACATCAAGCAACACACTGATTGTGGATGCCTACAATGCCAACCCAACCAGCATGAAAGCTGCATTGGACAATTTCCATCTGATGGAAGGTGCGGACAAGATGGTCATTCTCGGCGACATGAAGGAACTGGGAGAAGTAAGTCAAGAAGAGCACAGCAAAGCCATCAATCTCATACTTGAATACAAAATCCCTAACGTATGGCTCGTGGGTGATGAATTCAGGAAGGCTGCATCACAAATGTCAGTGAAGACCGCAGAATTCCGGTTCTTCGATGATGTTGAGGCTGTGAAAGAAGCGATTGCCGATACATCGCCGAAAGGCAAGATGATACTTATCAAAGGATCCAACTCTACACGCCTTTTCACTCTCCCGGAATTGTTGTGAGACAAGTCACCACGTCCACCACATGACTGCCAGCTCCAAGGAGGTCCGGACGTTCGGAAACTCGCTTTTGGAATTCAATGAATCGGGCAAATGTATCGTTGCTCATCTGGTTGAGCCGGGTACGCATGTAGTCGGCAGGACCATCGGGCGAGAAGATACAGACTCGCTGGAGACCAGCCTTCCGGTTGAAGCGGTCGATGTCGCATAGCCGCACATAGTCGTAGAGCTCGTCGGGAAGTGACTGTATATGAAAGTCAGAGTCCACCACGCCGCGCTCCATCAATCCGCCGATGCGGTCTTCGTCAAAGCAATACGACAGTATGCTGTATTCGTTCATGAGATAAGCCACGAAGATCAGTCCGCCAGGCTTTGTCACCCTGCATGCCTCCTTCAAGACTTTCACCTTCTCATCGTCACCTATGAGATGATAGAGCGGTCCGAGCAGGAGTGTGATGTCTGCTGATGCGGTGTACAGGAAAGGCATCGAGTGTGCATCACCTTGCACCACATTGGCTGTAGGCTCGCGCTTCAGAAACACTTCAATGTTGCGGTGCACCAGTTCCACAGCTTTTACGCCGTAGCCCTCTGCCATGAGCGCCGAAGTGTAGCGCCCCGTTCCTGCTCCAATGTCAAGCAGTTGCATGCCAGGCTTGAGGAAACGGTGCAGATGGTGCATGGTAACTTCAAACTCCACGATGCCATGCCGGCGCTGCAGCCGCAAGTCTTCCGGATGCTTGTTGTAATGCTTTTCTATGTTGGATAGTGCCATATTTTCCCATTCTTTACTTGATTGACATGCAAAAATAAAGACTCCTACACCGACTCAGTTTCTTCCAACGCCTTTTGGTAGCAGCTTCGGCATAGAGGCTCGTATTCATTGACTTCACCAAGCAGCACACGTTTTTCATTATGTATCTTACGATACGACACATAGGCAAGTGCACCACAACGCATGCAAATGGCATGTACTTTGGTCACATCATCGGCAACAGCACAAAGGGCAGGCATCGGACCAAACGGAACTCCGCGGAAGTCCATATCCAGTCCAGCAACTATGACACGTAATCCTCTGCGTGCTAGTTCGTTACACACTTTTACAAGATTGTCATCGAAGAACTGAGCTTCATCAATTCCGATGACATCACAATTGCTTCCCAAAAGCAGGATGCTGGAAGAGTTGTCGACCGGAGTCGAATCAATCGACAGTCCGTCATGACTTACCACATCCTCATCCGAATAGCGTGTGTCAATGGAAGGTTTGAATATCTCCACTTTCTGACGCGCAAACTGGGCACGTTTCATCCTGCGAATCAGTTCTTCGGTCTTGCCTGAAAACATCGATCCACAAATTACCTCTATGCGCCCAGCGCGCATCATCTCACCATTATTGAAATTTAGTGCTGACATCTTTATATTTACAATGCCGAAAGTTCTATTATTCCCAATACAATGGGGTCTTGTTGATGTCCCATTTATGGTCTTTAGGGAAGTCATCACCCTCCCATGCTTTCTTGCTTGTCCATTTCTCTGCTGGGTCCGTCCAGAACGGATCGTCAGCAGGCAATCCAAGTGGTAGGAACGCAAGACCTGTCATGTAGAGAGAACCATTGTTGGTGTACCAGTCTGCCACATTCGGGTGATTGCCTACGAAACCGATGGTTAGGAATCCTTTTGCATTGAAGTTGTTTGCCTTGAGGAACATGTTTTTTGCAACTGCTGTGATACCAGTACGAACCTGCCCGTTATGCAGTTCTGTCGGAAGTCGTTTTCTCCAAGCCAATTGTGCCAAAGGCTGGAACACAGCCATACGGTATGGTATGCTTCGTCCCACAACAGGGAATGTTCCTTCAGGAGAAATGAAACGTTCCAATATCACACTGAATTTCTGCATTCTCTTTCTGGCAATTTCAAGACGTTTCTTTGAACCATTAAGACTGCCAGTATTCCGCACAAGCCATGTGTCATTGCCATGCTTCGCACAAATCATCTCAAGACACTCGATGTACATTGGCTGGATGACGAAAGCATTGTAATAGTCGAAAGCAAAAGCTGGTCCGTCGCTGTACCAACCATCGCCTACATACCATTCCTCCACTTTATTCATTGCCATGTGGATGCGATAGCTGTCGTAGTCAGCACCCACATACATCAGGAAACATTCCTCCATGGCTACAAAGAGATGCCAGTTAGTGTAAGGTGCATCATATCGGCGCAGACCCTGTATCTCTTTTATATAACGCTGTTTGGTTTCATCGCTCAATGGTTTCCAAAGCGAATCATATCCACGATAGAGGCTTTCCACAAGATAGGCAGCATCAACGAGGGTCTGTCCTCCACTCGTCCATCCCAAATAGTCTGGGTTTGCAGGGTCAACGGCATTGGTATATGCCTTCAATGCCCATTCACGCAGTTGCTTGCGCTTTTGACCTTCGGCAGTATCGTCGTCAGGCAATGAAAGCCACGGAGCCAAACCTGCCATCAGGCGTCCGAATGCCTCCATATAGGCAACCTTCTTGTTGCGATTGTCCCATGTAGGGCTCAGTTCCAGACCTCCATTGGCGGTGTCCATTTCTTGTTGCAGCGTACCGTTTGCCATATTCCTCAGCACAGGTTCTGCCATCTGATACATAATGTCCACCCAAATCTCACGGTCGCTCTTTTCTTTCTTCTTTGCATCTGTCTGTACGAAAACACAGCAGACAACCAATAAAATCAAAAATCTTTTCATATTCAATTAGTTTAGTTTTTTCTTCTCATTCGCATTACATTTTCGTTGTGGACATCTGTAAGTATGAGACTGTCTTCAGTCAACAAGGTTATGTTGAAAGTATCGGTTTCGGCTTTATTGGAGAGAACAAGTCTGGCGCCATCCATATTCCATTGTTCATAACCACTGCCCACACCATACACGGTCACGGTACCACGTCTGTCCAACTCTATATGATGTTTCTGCCCGTCGGTTCCAGTGATGGACCACACATGTGCCAGTGATGTCAAGTTCACTATTGTCTGTGCTGCAAGTTCACTGTTGCAGTCTGTTTTGTACACCACATCCAATTGGTCACCACACGTGATGCCACCAATGGCATTGTTTTCATAAAAGAAATAAAGGGTGTCACCCGCATCTGTCAGCAATTCGAGCGAATGCATCGAAGTGCCGTCGCCAGCCATACCCCTCACTTCTTTTCTAGACGATGCTGAGTCCTTTTTCTTATCCTGCCCTGCAGTCGTCATGGTACCCTCCATCGATGTACTGTCTTCTTGTTGCTTGCCGCCAGCGGTTCCGCCGACACATGCTCCCAAGCATAGCGACATTGCTGTGGCGCCTGTCAATAGGACAAATCCAAATGTATTCATATTCATGATCACTTGCTTTTATGATTATTACTGTACCAAGATTCTGTTTACGACCCTTACTGTCGACAGCAGAATTTGTTGTTCATCAAAGATATCAACATTCCATACGTGAATGGTATGTCCCGCATGTATGATTGATGCGCGGGCTGTCACGGTCCCACTGAGCGGCGACATGTGAACATGGTTGCCAGCCACGTCCATTCCACACACCTGCGCATCAAGTCCGGCAATATGCAGAGAACCAGCACCAGCCGCAGTCTCAGCCATTGTTAGGTAAGCCCCTCCGTGTACAATACCTTTATGTTGGATGTTAGCCGATGATATCGGCATGTCGACAACCACAAACTCGTCATCAGTCGGAACAAACTTCATTCCGAGAGTTTCCATCATTGTACCTCTTGAAAAGGTATTCATAAGTTCACATTCCTGCTCTGTCAGCATATGTCAATATTAAGTAGAATCTTTTGCAAAGATAATGCAATACAATTGAAAAACAAAGAAAAGCTGCGTTATTATGCCATTTTTGACCATCATAAAGCATTTATCTTCCGCATTTATTTCGTTTTCTAATTGTTTTGTCGTAATTTTGCCGTCAATAAGAAAAGGATGAGTGTAAACCAAGTTTTCATGGATAGCAGAGAATACACACAAGAAGAGCTTGAGAAGCTTCACGAAGAACTTTACGGCATTCTTGCCGAGATTGTCCGTAGATATAGGGCATTCGTTATCGGTGATTTCTCAAAGTGGGTGTCTTACAATAAAGGGTTACAAGCAACGTAAGCAAGCTTATCCTCTTGACTTTCTAAATTTCTAAATGATGAAGTAAGAGAAGGGTTTAAGTCTTTAACATTATAGCAGAAAGATAAAATATCAAATAAGCAAGAATGGATATACAACAGATATCATACAATACGATAACAGGAAAAAAAGCAAGGATGGAATGGCTCGATGCCATGCGTGGATTTACGATGATTCTTGTAGTGGCTTATCATGTAAGTACTAGTGGATTCGGAGAATTGGAAAAAGGGTCAATGGCTCTACCGCTACTTGTACTATTCCGCATGCCACTTTTCTTCTTTATAAGCGGCTTCCTTGCTTATAAACCTGATTTCAACTGGACTACTGGCAGACTGGGCATGATGATATGGAAGAAACTGAAGATTCAGGTAATTCCCACGGTAGTGTTCTTGTTCATCTTTATCATTGTACACCAAAAAACAATGGCACAGGGTTGGGAGTACGCAATGATTTCACCGACAAAGTCTGGATATTGGTTCACCTTATCGCTCCTGCAGATGTTCGCAATTTACTATCTGTTATCATTCATCGGGGCTAAATTTAAAAAGAAGAGTTGGATTCCTATTGCGATACTATGGTTTGTCTCGTTGGCAGTCTATGCCACACTTTACATGCCTTCATGGTTTACCTACCCCAAAGCGAACGAAGGTCACTGGTTGAACATCACTTGTTTTATCCAGACAATGAGATATTTCCACTTCTTCCTGTTTGGCAATATAGTCCATAGATATTGGAACAGTTGGCAGAAATTATTTGACTCCAAGTGGTTCTTTCCTTTGATTGTAGTGACTGTTGTCTTCTGCTGTGCAGATATCTTCAAATGGCACAACCTGAAGTTCCAGTGGACAAACCTGCCAAGGACTACAGCCATGTATATACTGCTTACTATCGTATTCATTTCCTTCCGTTATTATAAGGACAACTTCACCAAACAACACTGGATTGGACGTTTCCTGCAATACATCGGAGTGAGGACACTGGATATTTATCTGCTACATTTCATTTTGTTGCCGAATCTGAGGATGGTGGGTGATTTCATCAATATCAATAGTAAGAACTTTGTAGTCGACATAACAGAGTCGGTTGCAGTTGCTCTCTTGGTGATTGGATTCTGTTGCCTCATATCAAGCATACTGAGAGTAAGCCCTATATTCAAGATGTATCTTTTCGGACGTAAATAAACAAAGACGTAAACAACCATACAACTATGAAGGTATATTTTTATCATACGCAGGACCTGAATATGATTCAGAAGAGATGGAAGGAGGGACATTTTCCTGCCCATTTTCTATATGGTGCAACACATTTGCCCAAATATGGGGTGGATGTTGTAATGCACAAACACAAAGCAATAAGCAGTCGTTTTCAGTTGATGCTATACGTGACATGGAGAGTCTTCACCTGCAGGGAGCATTTCGATGCCATCTATGCCACTCATTTCAATGGACTGGAACTCATCATATTCCTCCGTGCCCTCCATCTCTATATGAAGCCCGTGATTATATGGCACCACCAACCGATTGTCAAGGCTGACAATTCATTCAGGGAGATGATGGCAAAGATCTTCTATAAAGGAATTGACCACATGTTCTTCTTCAGCGATGCATTGATCAACGAGTCGTTGAAGAGTTCAAAGGCAAAGGAATCGCGCATGGAAGTGTGCCATTGGGGTGCTGACCTGGAAAGCTACGACAGACTGATGAAGGAGTACCCTGTTGAAAAACATGAGGGTTTCATCTCAACTGGCAAGGAGAAAAGGGATATGCCTACGCTCATCAGGGCATTCAGTGCCACAGGTCAGGAACTGAACATCTATATTGCGTACAATGCATGTGGTGACAATTATCTTGAGATACTCAACGACTTGCGTCCATCGTCAAACATACACATCAACTTCATCAAGGGGCTTATTCCAAACGAATTGGCACAGAAGGTGTGGGCGTCAAAGTGCGTTGTGATAAGTTGCCAGGAAACAAACTACACGGTGGGACTCACAACTCTGGTTGAAGCACTTGCCCTCGGACTTCCTGTCATCTCCACACGCAATGTTACCTATCCTTTCGACATTGAGAAGGAAGGGGTAGGAATCGTCGTTCCTTATTACGACTCTGTGGCATGGGAAAAAGCCATACGTTTCATCGTCAACAATCCTGCCGAGGCTGAGGCTATGGGAAAGAAAGCCAGAGCACTTGCAGAGAAGTTGTACAACTTGGACAACTGTAGCCGTGAAGTGGCTGATGCAGTCAAGAAATTTGAGAAGAAAAGATCAGAAAGACTTGTAAGAGTGCATAATCATGATGAGGATACTGCGGAGATTAGCTATGAAACACCAAGCAAACCAAAGGAAAAGACCTCAGACCTTGAGACCGAGTTGGGAGGAGAACGCAAGGTCCTCTTTGGCGAAACTCTGTCAACCAACCAGTATAATCACAGCATTATCAATAAGGAGGAAGTGTACATGCGCATGAAACTCCTCACGAAGAAGTTCCCTGCATTAGAGCAAGCAAAGAACCTGTTGCCAGAGAAAGAACTGGTGATGGAACTGGTCAACAAGACGAAAAGTTCCATCAAGCGAGGCTATCAATGGATTGCCAAGCAAATTGATGATTACAAAAACCAAGAGTAAACGCTCCTTCTGAAACTATTGTTGTCCGGTAAACATTGAAATCTTTTGTGCGCATGCATAGGTGCGTGTGAGAAAAAATTATCCCAACTTTGACCCCTACCAACAAATTTTGATAAATTTCCAAGGGGCATCA
>CAVHYP010000032.1:0-29128 GCA_963640465.1 Bacteroidaceae bacterium
TGCCTTATATGAAGTTTCTGTTCGTTAGACCAGATGTTTGCCGCCAGCTTCTTTCAGATTCCACCTCGCGACGGACACCCTTGCTCTTGGCTATGTAATTCCCGCTATTAGGGCTTACTCGGGACTTGCACCCGTTAGACAATGCTCATGCCGAGCATACACGAAAAGGGACGAGAGATCAATTGACCTTCCGTCCCTTTGATTTTCTTATGAGTCAAGTTTTTTCAGCGTTTCATCAGACTTGACTTTTCTCGCTTTTTATAAGACAAGTCCTGCTCGTGTTAGTTCAAACCCTCTGCTTTTCATAAGGCAAAGACTCTCAGACTTTGGCTTGCCTGTACTTCCGCATCCATACGTAGTAGCCGTACAGTGCCATGATGATGTAAACTCCATAGAGAATGCTGCGTCCGTAGATGCCTTTGTAGATGTAGAGTCCGGTACTCACAAGGTCGACCACAAACCACACCCACCATTGCTCCATGTATTTGCGCGAGAGCATCCACAGTCCGATGATGCTCAGGGCTGTGGTGAATGCATCGATGAAAGGCACTGTGGAGTCCGTGCATTTGAGCAGAAAAATGCTTAGGGCTGCATCGAGCACAATGAAGACGGCAGCGAGGCTGATCCATGTGCGCTGTGGAGTCATGTTGATTTCTATCCTCTTCTTGCCTCCTTTCCCTCCACGGATCCATACCACAAGTCCGTAGATGCCAGCAAGGAAATAGTATACTTCCATTCCGCAGTCGGCATAAATGCCCGACTGATAGAGCACCACGATGTAGATGGCTGGCATGATGCAGCCTACAACCCACATCCATATGGAGGTGCGGAACTCAAGAATCAAGTAGACGAACCCCAGGATTGTTCCCAGGGTGTCTAACTTGTTGTCTATTATATATTGCCAAATCTGTTCCATTCAATTCTAATGTACATCAGAGTCTGATGGTTACATTTCCCATGGCAGTGAAACCGCACATCGGCATGTAGCCAATCTGATAGTAGCGGTTGTCGACTGGATGGTCGGTGCCTACGATGCTTGAGTAAACCCATCCGCTTGCTGCATAGTGCTCATCGAAGATGTTGCTGAGGTTGGCTCCTACGGTGATGTTCTTGATGCCTAGCTTCTTCTTTGCAAGGTCGAAGGTGTAGCTCAAGTTGATGTTTGAAGTGGTGTAGGATGGCAGGCTGCGGTCTTTGTTCTCGGTATTGTCAAGATACTGGCGGCTTACGAAGTTGGTGTGCCAAACTGCCTGGAATCCTTTGTAGTGGAAATCGAGGAATCCGTTGAGGATGGCGCTCGGCGAGAAGGCAAGTGTCGAGTTGCCGTAGTGTACGATAGTGGCTGGCATGTCGTTCCAGTCGTTGTCGTATGTCTCCACTTCTTCGTCGAAGTCTTTGATCTTGTTGCTTGAGATTGCTGCATTTCCTTCGATGGTGAACCAGTTGACTGGACTGTAGCCTGCACTCAGCTCGATGCCTGTGCGGTAAGAAGTCTTGATGTTGGTAGTCAGCGATTCGCCTATGTCGCTCACTGCACCTGTCTGTACAAACTGGTTGTCATAGTCCATGTAGTAGAGATTGGCGCTCACGTACCAGTTCTTGCCAGTGTAGCTGTAACCCAACTCATAGTCGTTCAGACTTTCAGCCTTGGGGAAACCGCTTCCTCCGTTGTCGGTGAAGTTGTTTCTCTCTGGTTCACGGTGGCTGCGTGCATAGGATGCGTAGATGTTATGTCCTCCCACATGATATGAAAGTCCGGCTTTGGGATTGAAGAAATCGTATTTCTGGTTGATGTCGAGCTTTTGGTTCTCATATCCGTTGTCGGTACTGTAGAACTTGTCGTTGATGCCTGTGGTGGCATATCTCACGTGGCGGTATTGCAGATCACCGAACACATCGAAATTGTCGGTCACGTGCAGTGTGGCTTTGGCATAGATGTTGGCATCGTTCTTCTCTGCATCGCTGTCGTAGTACTGGTAGTTGCCGTTGGCAAGAATCTTGTTCCTCAGTTCTTTGTTGCCCACATAGGTGAGGTAGCCGTAGTGATTGCCTTCGAAATTCTGCATGGCAAGTCCGCCGATGACATCCCACTTGCTGTCCTTGTAATTCAAGTTCCAGACTACTCCGTAAGCGTCTTGGGTAAGTCCTTTCTTACGCACAAAGTCGCTCTTCTTCACTGTGTTGCCTTCTGAATCGGTGAAATTGGAGAGACCGAACTTCTTCAGCTTGTAGTTGTACTTGAATTCATTGTAGTAACCATAGCCGTGGGTGTAGTGGATTGAACCCGATGTGCTCCAGTTATCGTCGATCTGCCAGGCAAGGGTAAGGAGGTTGTGGTTCTGCCAGAAGTTGTCGGTTGTCTTGTTCCAGTACGAACCGTCTGCCATCTTGTGGCGGCTTATTTCCCATGTGCCGTCCCAGTTTGGCTCGAAATGTTCGTAGAGACTGTTGAATCGTCCCATTCCTGCCTTGCGCATGTCCTCATAGGTCTTGATGCCGTCGTATGAGTTCATGCTGTAGTCGTCGTTGCCTGCTGTCACACCGTTCCATGCCTGACCCGTTGACTCGAAGTTGCCGATGTTCTTGTATCTCAGGATGAGGTTGCCGTTGGTGTTGATGTATGTGGCACCGCCATAGTAACTGCCTGACCGTCCGCTCGTACCGTGAATATAGCCGTCGGTCTGTGTCTCGTGGTATGCGCCATCGAAGATGAAGTGGTCCCACAGCAGACCGGTGGAAAGTGAACCTCCTATGTTGAAGGTGTTGTAAGAGCCGTATGAACCGGAGATCTCAGCCGATGGTTTGAGACTTGGAAATTTGCTGGTCAGCGCAACTGTTCCTCCGAATGCACCGTCGCCGTTGGTTGATGTCCCGACTCCGCGCTGCAGTTGTGCTCCTCCCAGCAGACTGCCATAGCTGTTCATGTTTGCCCAAAACACGCTCTGGTCTTCGGGTGAGTTGAGTGGCACTCCGTCGAGAGTCACGTTGATGCGGCTTTCTGATGTACCGCGGATTCTCAGGTGAGATGTACCTGTGCCAATTCCGTTTTCTCCCCATGCGATGACTCCAGGGGTGCGTGCAAAGAGGAAGGGCAGTTCCTTGCCTGTGGTTGAGAAACTCTGCAAGTCTGCCTTGCTGATGTTGCTCACTGCGAAAGGCGAATCCTTCTTCGCTTTCACTCCCACAACTACGATTTCATTGATTTCCTTTACCTTGGATGTGTCGATGTCTGTACCGTTCACCGATGCCATACATCCGAGGCTACTTAGCAGCATGGCTGCTGTCAAACTTGTTTTTGCCATAAATTTGATTTAACTAAAGATTAAACAACGTAAAGGAGTACGGAATCTATCTAATCGTCCCTACGGCAGCATTACCTGCATCAGGTCTATGGGTATATTCTCAGCTTGTCGCATGTGCGTCAGGCACCCCTTTAGTTAAAATTCGAGTGCAAAGTTAGCAATTTGTTCGTTAAGTCAGTGCTTTCTTCAGTGAATATTTTCTATTGCGTGGCTTTGCCAGTGGTTTTGGAGCCAATTTGAATGGTCTGCTGTATGGAAAAGACTGTGTAGGGTCGCATGAAAAGAAGATGTAAAGTCGTATAGAAAAGACCGTGAAAAGCCGTATTGAAAAGACTATATAAAAAAGGAGAGGGCGAACTCACCTTCGAGTTCGCTCTCCTTTAGTTTTAGGCTTGCCTTACAAGTCTCATTCTTACTTTACAAGATACTTCTTGCCACCCTTTACGTAGATGCCCTTTGATGGAGCTGCAACCTTACGTCCTGCGAGGTCGTAGATGGTGCTGTCGTCTGCATTTGCTTCAGTGATTGAAGTGATGGCAGTTGCAGATTCGTTGATTGCTACGTTGAATGTGTAGTACTTGTTGTTGTACTTCAGATAGAGTACAGTATTGTAAGAGTTGCTTTTGTTGGCATCGTCAACGATGTATGACTTGATGAGACCATCTGCATATCCAACATAGAACACGATGTCGGCTGCGTCAGCCACTGCGTTGCCTTCTGCATCGAAGCCGTAGCCGTACATGTCGTCGAGGTTATCTGAAGTGAGGTTGCCATTAGCATCCATCACAAACCATTCGCCTGCTTCGTTCAGTTCGTCTTCACTGCAACCGAGTTTCTCGCATGCTGCTGTCAGACTGAGTTCCTGCTCTGCAATGTCGTCACCGCTTTCGTTGCGTCCTGCTACGTTCACGTTTTCAGTTTCTACAGGTGTGATGTCGATGATTTCGCTGACAAACTTGAGGGTTACGTTGAGCTTCACTGCCTTGCCGTTCCAGAGATCAGCGATGTAGAATGTTCCGTAGCGTACATCGCCTGCCTTTGCAAGTCCTGGTACATTAAACCAAGTGATACTGCTCTGATAGTACCACATTGCGTATGCTCCGTTGCCTGTGTAGCTGGCTGCATAAGCCATGCCTGTTGGGTCTGCTGCTGACATCCAGAAGCCGCCGCCTCCGTAGCTTGACGCTTCACTTACTGAATATGAGTTGGTGAATTCTCCTGCTGATGTCACTCCGTAGAGAATTCCTTCGCTTGTACCAATCAGTGCCTCGATGTCTTCCACGTTTGTGCTGCCGATTTCCCATGAGCTCTCTGATGGTACGAGCTGCACTGTGAGGTCTTGCTCAATGGTCTGGCAGTCTGCAAGTGTGTATGTAGGCTCGTTCATCTTCAGCGCGATGTTCAGAGCGTAGTAGTTTTTGCCATTAATAAGGTAGAGGGTGTCGGCAAATTCTTCGCCTCCGTCAAACATGTCAGGAGTGTTGCCCACCTTCAGATACCATGCTTCTGTGTTTGCTGAGTCGTTCAGAAGTTCTACGAATATGTTGGCAGAGCTCTCGCTGTAGCTTGTCACCTTGTTGTCTGCAGTCATCCAGAAACCTGCGTCGTCTGCAGTGTAGGCATTGGTGATGCTTCCGTGATTGTCTGTCCCATAGAGGACGAGGTCTACTGCGTTCAGTTCTGAACCTGCTGAACTGAAGGCTTTCAGGATTGCAGCCATGTCAACAGCCAGACTGTCGGTAGTTGTCCATCCGCCGCGTGGGTCGTGGGCAATATTGAAGTCTGCGGAACCAATCTTGGCGTAGTTGCTGATTGGGTTGAGCTCCATATCGGTAGTGAGGTCCAGTGTGACGATATATGCTTTGTCACCGTAAACCACATAGATGTCTGCCTGGTGGTTCTCGCCAAGAGCCCATCTTCCCGGGTATTGACCAATCTGACAGTCGATGGCATCAGTGCCGGTGTTGTAAGCCATGTCGCAGATGTAGAATACGTTGGCTGATGAACCGTCGTAAGTGCCAAGAGTCAGTTCGGTGCTCTCGCTCTGAGTCGCCTCGTCCCATACACCGGAGTTGAACCAGAAACCTGGCGACGGAGTGCTGGTGAACTTGTGTACAAGATCTGTTGACCAATTCTCGTTGTTGGAGTCAAACTCTTTCACAAATACCATTGAGGCAAAGTGCTCTGCCATGTAGACTGAGTCGATGCCCAGAGCCTCTGAAATGCCTTTCACTGGGATGGAGTTAGCTTCCTCTTGCCAGTCGTCAAAAAGTTCCTGAGTGTGCTTGTATGTTGTTTGGCCTACAACTTGCAGGTTTGCGATGGTAGTCACCGGTTCCTTGTCGATGTCGATGGCAGGAGTACCAATCTGAAGGTTGGCGTTGAAAACCACTTGCTGACCATTGTAGTTGATTGAGCAGACGGCTTTGATGAGTCCGTCTTCCACACTACCGGTCTGTCCAATGGTGATGCTGATGGTAGTGTTGTCGTAGTCGAGTCGGCAATAGCCGGCTGCGTCTCCCCATCCAGTGTGGAAATCACCGTCCTGACCAATGTAGAAAGCTCCGTCGCTGGCACTTCCATGTTCCTGGCTCCATGTACCGTCAGCCAGTTTCAGCATAAAGAAGTCGGATGCATAACCGGCATTGTACCATTCATCGATTGCGGAACTGAGTGTTGCTGCGTCGATACCAAGTTCTGCGGCTATTTCACTCATTTCAAAGCTTGTGCTTTCCGAAGCCCATGCTTGAGATTCGGCTTGCATCTCAAACGTATGCTCGCCGTTGGCAGATGCTTTCACGCCTGTAAAGAGGAGTGCTAGCATCATGATTACGAAAGTAAAGTTTCTTCTCATATTGAATTATTTAAGAATATAAAAGTTTCGGCTTTGAGTTGTATGTCCAGCCACCAGAAACACTTCAGATGGATTTATGCCACAAAGATATAATATTTTTTTTTGTAGTCCCAAATATTTGAACGAAAAATATCGTTGCACGTACAATATTTGGGGTTTTACCCCGCGTTTTGCAGTGAGCGTAGCGTTTTGTAGTGAACGGACGGAATGGGTGGGGATTGTTCGTGATGTTAATCGCCGTGTAAATAACGTTAATCGCCGTGTGATGGAGTGTTAATATAGCATTAATCTATTATTTGAGTTCCTTGAGCCATGCATCGCGCCGAAGGAGCATCTACTATCAGCCCAGGGCAGAGTTCTGGAGCGATAGCGGAAGAACGGCTCTCTGGGTAAATGTTCCAAGTGTATCATGTGCGTGTAAGGACGGCTACATATCTATTGCTTTATTCAGCAGCCTTTACAAGGCGCTTGGTGGGTGTGTGCTTGGTTACCCAAGGCGTTGTCCTAGGCTGATAGTAGCTGGGCTTTCAGTCCGGCAATCATGTTGCCGTTCGAGCATTGCTCGCTATGTAGGAGCCAGCTCTCTCCGAGAGCGTCGGCGTCATTCGATCGTCAGCTCGCTTTGTTTGCAGCTCGCTTGTTTTACAGCCCACAAGTTCGCGCTCGCTTTAACGCCCTCGGAGAGGGCTAGCTCCTAGCTTGCGTACGCTCGCTCCATCCGGATGGCTGCTCCTAATCTACGGGTGGTGCAATGGAGAGGTATTCATAAAAAAGCCTCCGATGCTCACGCACCAGAGGCTCCATCAACATAAATAAATAATTTCTCTATGTTATGAAAAAAACTATTTTTTTATTACTTTACAACCTTAACAACCTTGTAAACAAGTTCTTTGGCTGTATTCGTGTACTGGATTGCGTAGTATGTCGTACCAGTTGATGTAGTGTTGTCTGTCCACTTGAGAGCAGAGATAGTATGTGTACCAACACCATCCTCGGCAGGAACACTGGTTACTACACTTGCACCCGTTGCTTCTGTTGCTACTATATTTGCAGTTGCACCTGATGCAAGAGGATAATTCGTTGTATCCAATGCCTTAGCTACAGACTTCTCTGTTACAGGATACTTAGTCGCGTTAGTTGTAGTCACAGTATAGAGCTTGACATTACCTGATGTTTCGCCAGTAGTAAGAGTGAGGGACTCGTTGTCGCTTTCCTCCATTACAGTTGCATAGATTTCGCTTCCTGCAGGATATTCGTTCTTATCGCTTGCAACAATCTTCTTATTTGTTGCATCATAAGCGAATGTTGTGATAGAAGTGTTCTTAGTGTCACCGCCCACTTCTGTGAGTGTCTCCTGCGTACCAGTCTCATCTGCAACCACGACAGCGTCGAAGGTGATTGGGTAGAGGTCAGCAGACTGGTCGGAAATCTTGAAGAGGTAGGTGTAAGCATAGTTAGGCTTCCACTTACAGTATTCTACAGGAACAACAACTTCCTTGTCTGCAACCTCAATCTTCTCGCCTGTATCCTCAGAAATCAGAGTGTAGGAAATCTTGAAGGACATGTCAGTGTCATTAGATGGATTAGGCAGAATGGATGTGTATGCGCCGTCTGTCTTGTCATAGGTCGGCTTTGCTGATGTTGTAGCAAGGTCAACGCCATTTGTGCTCATAAGAGCTGTACCGAATGCCATAGATGTAGCAGCGGTAGCGTCTGTGCCAACCTCTACTGTTGCCTTGTTTTCTGTTGTATTATTTTTTCCGTCTTCGTAGACAACATTATATGTAATGGTTTTGTCATCTGTAGGTACAGAATAGAACTTGCTGTTTACGCCGAAGTTCGTTGTGCTTGCTGGTGTATTAGTGCCATAAGTCACATTCTTAACCTGCACCTTATATCCAGGAACTGTCTCATAGAAGCCGAAGCGAATCTTTGTCTGGAAGTTGCGGAAGGTGAACTTCACATAGCCACCGTATTTACCTTCTTCGTTAGTAGTGGTAGCCGTACCCTTCGCGATATTCACACGGTCAGCGAAATAAATATCACCGGTGCTTGCACCATTCTTCAAAGTGATGCTGTAACCTTTCTTGTAGACATCGGTACCGTTATCAGTCTTCGCAATCGTTACAGTACCGTTTGTAATCTCATCTGATTTTGCAGACACTGCAGTGAATGTATAGCTCGTGGCATTCATATCCCAATACTTGATAGTCTGGGTAGAAGGAGCCTGTGGTGTCAAGTTCTCAGTAACAGGAGCTACACCAACATACTCCCAGTCCTTGGTGTTGCTGAGGGTTGTATTGGCAGTATTGTCGCCCCATGTCACCTTGTAGTTCTTGAATACGAGGTTTTCTGCAGTGGTAGCTGTGCTCGGAGCATCAACTTCGTTCTTCTCACCCCAAACGAAGAATGCGTCATTAAGTTTTCCGTGCTCCGTTGTAGCACTTCCGGCACGTGTCACTGCTGGGGTACTCATGTTAAACCCGATGGCGAGGTTCTCGCTCTGTGTTGCAGAGTTGTCCCCAACGATGTCATCACTTGCACAGCCAGCCATCATGATGGCAGCTGCACCAATAAATAAATACTTTTTCTTCATAATCAATATATTATCCATTTACTTTGTTTGTTCTGTACATGGGGAATTGGATAAAAAAGAAGCGTGGAACCTCCTATTTGTCCATTCCACCCTTCGAGGCTCTTGCAATTGCCTAACTTTGTCGAATAGACAATGTTAGAGCCCACGCTGATATGATAAACACTTCCCTAAAGAGACCTATATAATACATTAGATCGTACCCGCAATCGGGATACAGTTCATGTTTACAAGGTCTCAACGGGGTTGATGTAATCACACCCGGGACATCTACCATTGCTACATTCGAGACAAAGTTTTTTGTGAATTTGCAAGATTCAAAGGGTCTCAAACACAGCGTTGTGTAAACGCCATTATGTACATCTATCTCAATCTCAGCCCGAAGGCATCGTCTGAGAATAGACGCTACAAAATTAGTAGAATTTATTTATATGGGTTATAATCAAACGGATAATTTGCTTAGGAGATATGATATTTAACTTCTATTAAGTAGAAAACGGTGGTTTGGACTCGGAAAATGCATGAAATACTGAATATTCCAATTCCGGTTATTCCAGTTTTTTTGAATGGGTTGCTGCTGTGTGTTTGATCTTATATATATAATAAGGTGTGGATGCGTGATATACTTTGAAAATTAATTGGAATAACTGGAATTGGAATGGAGGGTGGGGGGGCTGGATGTTTGCGAGCTGGCGCTCGAGCGTAATCACTTTGTGCGAATTTTCTAGCTATGGCGTAGCTCAAGCAAGCTTGGTTTTGCTCATGGCTTAACGAAAATTTTCGTCTACGCCGTTGGAAACGGCTGACTCCTGCATAGCGTCAATACAATCAGTATGTCGCAAATAAATCGTCGAGGGTTACAGCGGATGTGAAGATGCATGAGTATTCGTTTTGTGCGAGCTCCGTGTTGCCTATGTAGGTGAGGTGGAACGTGCGGGATGGTAATTTCTCTTCCATTCTTCTCCTTCTGTCTGCCAACGTCTGTGCGTAGTCCTTGGTGACGATGAACGGAGTTCTGTAATACTTCATCTCGCATATGTTTACGACATCGTCTGCACGGTCAATAATCAAATCAATCTGCATGCCCTGCCTATGGTCGTTGCCCTTTACTATATATGCCGATTCCCGGGTCGACACGCCTGCTATGCCTAGGGCTGACTTGATTTGGCTGATGTGTTGTAGGCATACCTCTTCGAAGGCTATGCCGCGCCATGCCACCACATCACCCTCCTTGAGGTGATTGGTCCAATAGTCTTCCTGCACAATCTTCTTTGACTCCTTGAAATGCATCCAGAACCAACAGAAGGAATCCACCAATTTGTAACGCTCCACTCCGCCCGGTATTCCGAATGGCACATACTTCGTCACGAAGTCGCTGCCGATGAGCGCTTTCAACATTTTGGTAAGGTCGCCATTGGCGCACAGCCCTGTTTCGCTGGATATTTCCTTTCGGGTAAAACCGGCGTGGCGTGAGGCGAGCAGCCGGATTATCTTGATGCAGTCATCGGCATTGTCGAACACAGAATGGAAAAGTCTTTCGAACTCATCGCCCAATTTGGATCTGCGTGCAAAGAACAATGCGTCGATGTTTTGTGATAGGCTGAGAGCCGGGTTGAAACAATTCAGATAAAACGGTATTCCGCCCAGCACCATGTATGCCTGTACCACGTTGTAGTGTGACATCCTGATGTTTCTGCTGATGAAGAAATCCTCACACTCCTTCAATGTGAAAGGCGAGAGTTTGATTTCGGCAGTCAATCGTCCGTAAAGTCCGCCTTTATTGTTGATGAGATTGTCGAGCATCCATGACGTGGCAGAACCACATACCACCAAAAGCAGGTTGTGGCGTGCGTTGCCCCACCCATTCCAAAAAGCCTCGAGTGCGGTGAGGAATCCGGACCGTGCCGTATCCATCCATGGAAGTTCATCGATGAACACCACTTGTCTGCTTCCATTGTCGTTCTGCTCCAGGAAGCGTTCCAGCGAGAAAAAAGCCTCTAACCATGTCTTGGGCGGTTCAATGCCATCCATGCCATGTCTGACCAGCGAGAAATAGAAGTTCTGCAACTGCTCTTTCAGACTGGCTCGCTGTTTGCCATAAGGGGACAATCCTGTATGGCGGAATGTCATTTCATCTCGTAGAACCTCATTGATGAGGAATGTTTTTCCTACACGTCTGCGACCATATACGGCAACAAACTCCGCTCTGTCACTTTCGTAGCACCGCCGCAGTTCGGCTATCTCCTTTTTTCTTCCAATGATATCACACATAATCCAGTCGTAATTATAGTTGCAAATTTAGTGCATTTCCAATAAATCGACAACAAAAACGGCTTTTATTTCGCCAATATCCTAGGTTTTGAGCGGACTTTAGCGGAATAAAGCCTGTTTTGTACTGTATTTTGGGTGCAAGAGAATTTGCGTAGAATGAATGCGATGTGCGAACGAACTAGCTCGGGGAAGGGTTGTTTTTGTTTGTTACAATGGTCGAGTGCTAACTTGCTTATATTGCTTCACACTTGTTGCTTCACACTTGTTTTGCGGCCCACAAGCCCACGCTTGCTTTAACGCCCTCGGAGAGGGCTAGTTCCTATTGCCACCCACTTTTTCTGTTCACTCCATCCGGATGGAAAGTTCTTCCCTTTAGGGGGGTAGGAGAGGCTTTGTTTTCTTCCTTGCGGGGATGTTCGTGGAGAGGCATCCGCCTCGTTTGAAATCGGTCAATTTTATATGATGTTTTGATAATATTTGTAAAGTCGTCTGTTTGCCCTTCATTTCGCGCTCTATTACCCAGTTTTTTTCTCTGACTGGAAAAAATTTTTTCTCTGACTAGAAAACAAAATTTCTCTGACTAGGGAAATAAAACGGGCTGTTTAGCAGCTCTTGTTTCATCGCTGTAATGTGCGAAATTATCCCGAATTTAACATTTGCCCATTTCTTCATTCCTCAATCTCTTTTATATCTAAATTCAGGCGTTTCAAGTCCTATATTTCGATGTTTATTCCGCGGTTTACCCCTCAATTCATGCAGGCTTTTATCGAAAACCACGAGAAACTAATGAAAAATACTAGTGTTAAAATGGCAAGAACTGGCGTTTCAATCCATGAAACTTATGCTCAAACTTCCGAAAACAGGGCATTTTTATGGGGTAAACTGTCTGTAAATTGCTGTTCTTCGCACTTAATCGTTGTAATATTTTATTCTATTAACACTTGTACTATATTGCAAATCAGTGTGTTAGGAATTTTATTAAATTATTTTGCGTGACAGTGACAGTTGTGACAGTTATTTTTAAGGTACCCCTACGTTTGAATATTTCTCCATCTTTTGATATAACTATCTAACTATTAATTATATAACCAGTATAAGCAGATGAGGCGCTAAAGCATGGGTGTCTTATTTTTTTATTGTCATACTGTCACAACTGTCATGGATGGGACAGTTCGAAGCTTTTCGAATGGAAATAAGTGAAAGTTTTTACGTTCGCTTTAGTACTCTTGGAGAGGACTAGTTCCTAGTG
Organism: Bacteroidaceae bacterium; assembly: GCA_963640465.1. Lineage (GTDB taxonomy): Bacteria > Bacteroidota > Bacteroidia > Bacteroidales > Bacteroidaceae > Colivivens. Next base: position 12,270 of record CAVHYP010000032.1, read on the forward strand.
CTTGTGCTTTCGTCGAGTGCTTGTGCTACTATTTCCAAAACTTGAACGGCAGAGGCGCTCTGTGCTGCGTCCTCTGCCGTTCTCTATTCAGTTGCTTGCGTTTTATTGTTTGTTCTTTGCTTTCTGTCTTAGTCCTTGTTTTCCACTACTGGTAACCAGATTTTTGACTGGTGTTCGCCAGTGTGGTAAATGCGGATGGTGCTGCTTTGGAAGTCTGCATCGTCGCAGGTGTAGATGTTGCAGAACTTCTGCGGGTTGCGGTCGATGATTGGGAAGAGGGTGCTCTGTACTTGTATCATCAGCCGGTGGCCTGGCAGGAAGGTGTGGGATATGTCGTTGAGCTCGAACTTGAGGGCTGTCGGCTGGTTGGGTACGAAGGGCTCGGGATTGCTGAAGCTGTTGCGGAACTTGCCTCGCATCACTTCCCAGCGGATGAGAGTCTGACGTCCGTCTTTGTCAACGTCGATGACTTTCACTATGAAGTCGGCATCGGTGGTGCTGGCGCTTACAGTGAAGTCAACTTCGGGTGTGCCGACGATGGCAAGCGGTTGGGTGAGGGTGTCGGTCTGGAAGACGGCTACGTCAGGACGCCATGAGGCGAAGCGCTGGTCGGCATTCATGTAGTCGGCTGTACGGCTGTAGTGTGGCTCGACTCCGATGTAGGGCACTGGGCGTGACGGGTCGCTCACGTACTGGGTGTATTCGTTTGCTGTACCGGGGTTCTTCGGACAGTAGGTGGTATCGGAACGAAGGATGCCGTCTGCCTGGAGCTCGAATGCAGTTCTCTTGCGCACCTTGGTCTTGGTGCTTGATGTGAAGGTCTCGGCTTTCGGGTCCCATCCTTCTTTGATTTTGTACCACTTGCGTGCTCCGCTGTCGAAGATCTGTGCTCCGTATTCGGGTTTTTCGCCTTTGCCTTCAAGATAGTAGGCGAAGAAGGGGTATTCGATGTTGTACATGTAGTATTCTTCGCCGGCGAGTTTGCCGTAGTCGATGCCTCCCAGGCTCTGTGCCTCGGAATATCTCCATGCGCCGTGGCTCCATGGTCCTTCGACGAGGTGGACTGGTGTCTTGGGTGATTTCTCTTTTATGGCTTTATAGGTGGCAAAGGCTCCGAAGCAGTCTTCGGCATCGTAGAGCCCGCCGATGACCATGACGGCTGGGTTGGACTTCTTGGAACTGGAGAGGTACTGCATGTAGTTGGTCACGGTGTGGGTGTACCACCAGTCGTCCTGATTGGGATGGTTGGCTGCGTTGTTCCACATGTCGAGGCTGTCGCCAGTGATTTTGGTGAAGTTCTTCACTGCTCCGATGCGGAGGTAGTCGGTGTAGACGTCGTGGGAGACGATGTTGGTGGGGTTGCCTTCGTTACGTCCTCTGCGTCCTGCCCAAAAGTCGGGGGTATTGATGTACTTGAACCAGTATTCGAAGCTGAACATGTCCATGAGGCAAAGTGCTCCGTTGTGGTGATCGTCGTCGCCACGGAACCAGTCAGTAACCGGTGCCTGAGGTGTGACAGCTTTGATTGCCGGATGGAGGGAGAGTGCTGCCATGGTGGCATAGAATCCGGGATAGCTTATTCCGTGTACACCTATTTTATTATTAGAGTGGGTGTTGTGGATGAGCCATTCGGCTGTGTCGTAGGTGTCGCTTGCTTCGTCCACTTGGTTCTTGCCTTTCTTGTTGGGGATGTAGGGGCGCAGGTCTTCGAATGTGCCTTCGCTCTTGTTCTTTCCGCGCACGTCCTGGTAGACGATGATGTAGCCGTTGCGGATGTACTCGCGGTAGCCGATGTTGGCAAAGCGGTTGAATTGGTCAGTGCCGTAGGGTGCGCAGCCGTAGCACTGGCGGTTCATCAGTATGGGGTGGGGCTTGGAATTGTCCTTCGGTTCATAGATGGCAGTGAAGAGTTTCACTCCGTCGCGCATCGGAATCATGACTTCTCTTTTGGTGTAGTGGCCTTCGACCCATTGTTGGTCGATACTGTCTGGCTCGACTGCATATATTGCGGTGAAGAAGCACAGTGCAAGTAGTAGGGTTATGTGTCTCATAAATGAATTGTTTGTTTGTAATTATTGCGCAAAGATAGTGAAAACAAGCGGTATGAACACCCGATTTCGAGGAAATGTTGATAAAAAGTCGAAGATTTTTTGTGGGACTGAGAAAAATTGAGTAACTTTGCACGCTGTTTAAAATCCCGACAAGAAATATAGCAGAGAATAAAAACAAAAGATATATGTCAAAAGTTTGTCAAATTACAGGTAAGAAGTCAGTGATAGGCAACAATGTTTCTCACTCACTTCGCAGAACAAAGCGCAGATTCGACGTCAATTTGTTCACTAAGAAGTTCTACTATGTAGAAGAGGATTGTTGGATTGTTCTGAAGGTCAGTGCAGCTGGTCTTCGTATCATTAACCGTATCGGTCTTGATGCAGCATTGAGAAAGGCTGTAGCCAAGGGACACTGCGAGTGGAAAGATATCCAGGTAATCGCTTGATAAAATAAGGAGGAATAATCATGGCAAAGAAAGCTAAAGGAAACAGAGTACAGGTGATTCTTGAGTGTACAGAGATGAAGGACAGTGGTCTGCCAGGAACATCTCGCTATATCACTACAAAGAACCGTAAGAACACTCCAGACCGTTTGGAGCTCAAGAAGTATAACCCTATCCTTAAGAAAATGACTGTTCATAAGGAAATTAAATAAGTAACTGAAGTAATATGGCAAAGAAAGCGGTCGCTACTCTCCAGTCAAAGGATGGTCGCGCTTATACAAAAGTTATCAAGATGTGCAAGTCTCCAAAGACCGGCGCATACATGTTTGAAGAGAAAGTGCTCCTCAACGACGAGGCTAAAGCATACGCAAACAAATAAGAAGCGGAAACCGACATCCGCTTTTGTAAGTGAAGAGATAAGCGTCCTCAGTGCAAGGGCGCTTTTTCTGTGTGTGCCGGGTATCGCTCTTTGGCGGTTGCAAAATGCATAAACACGGCATTTATGTAACCTGTTAGTTATCATTATGCGGCTTTCATTTGCAGGATTGAGAAAAAATCAATAACTTTGCAGTGAAATTAGTGTGCTATTCATTAACTCTAAGCTAAAGTAGGTAATATGGGATTCTTCAACTTGTTTGGCAAAAAAAAGAAGGAAACTCTCGACAATGGTCTTGCCAAGACCAAGGAGAGCGTGCTTGATAAGATTGCGCGTGCCGTAGTCGGAAAATCGAAGGTCGACGCCGAGGTGCTGGATAGCCTTGAAGAGGTGCTGGTGACATCGGATGTTGGCATCGACACCACTCTGAAGATAATCAAGAAGATTGAGGACAGGGTGGCAAGGGACAAGTATGTCAATACGGCGGAACTGAACACAATCCTGCGTGACGAAATAGCTGCCTTGCTGACAGAGAACAATGTGGGCGACACTGAAGGTTTCAAGTTGCCGGACGACCACAAACCGTATGTGATACTGGTGGTGGGAGTGAACGGTGTGGGCAAGACCACGACCATAGGCAAGCTGGCTTATCAGTTCAAGCAGGAAGGCAAGAAAGTGTACCTGGGCGCTGCCGACACATTCCGTGCAGCAGCTGTAGAACAGCTCTGCATTTGGGGCGAACGAGTGGGAGTGCCAGTGGTGAAGCAGCAGATGGGCAGCGACCCTGCATCGGTGGCTTACGACACTGTAAGTTCGGCTGTAGCCAATGGCGCAGACGTGGTGCTTATCGACACAGCCGGCAGACTACACAACAAGGTGGGACTGATGAATGAACTTTCAAAGATCCGCAATGTCATAAAGAAACAACTGCCTACAGCTCCAGACGAGGTGCTGCTTGTTCTTGACGGATCTACCGGACAGAACGCTTTTGAACAGGCACGACAGTTTACTGCTGCAACCGAAGTGACGGCAATGGCAATCACCAAGCTCGACGGATCGGCAAAGGGTGGGGTGGTGATAGGCATATCCGACCAGTTCAAGATCCCAGTGAAATACATCGGACTGGGCGAGGGCATGGAAGACCTCCAGCCATTCAACCGGAAGGAATTTGTGGATTCACTGTTCGCCGGACAGCAGAAGTAGGGGACAATACTGACATGAAACAAATGAAGGAAACGTTCCGGTAAGAATCAAATGAAGAAAAATGTCCCGACAGGAAACAGATGAGAAAGAATACAGTTGACATAATCACACTCGGATGCTCGAAGAACCTCGTGGATTCAGAACGACTATTGGCTCAGTTGAAGTCAATTGGTTTTGATGTCACCCACGATTCTCCCAATCCGCATGGCGAGATTGCAGTGATCAATACCTGTGGCTTCATCGGCGATGCAAAGGAAGAGTCCATAAACACCATCCTGGAGTTTTGCCAAGCCAAGGAAGAAGGACGGATAGGAAGAGTGTACGTCATGGGCTGCCTCTCCGAACGCTATCTGAAGGATTTGGGAAAGGCAATTCCGCAGGTGGACCGTTTCTTCGGAAAGTTCGACTGGAACCAGTTGGTGGACGAACTGAGAGACTACAGCCAGAAGAAAGTCGTAGACAGCAGCTGTCAGCAGGATTTCACTTGCCAGCATGACTACACCCGTATATTGACCACACCCAAGCATTACGCCTATGTGAAGATATCCGAAGGCTGTGACCGCAAGTGCGCCTACTGTGCAATACCTATCATTACGGGAAAGCACCGTAGCCGTCCGATGGAGAACATCCTCGAAGAAGTGGAATATCTGGTAGGACAGGGCGTGAAGGAATTCCAGGTGATAGCCCAGGAACTGACCTACTACGGACTGGACCTTTACGGAGAACGCCGCATTGCAGAACTCGTCGACCGTATGGCGCATATCAAAGGAGTGAAATGGATCCGCCTCCACTATGCATATCCCCACCAGTTTCCGATGGAACTGCTTGACGTGATGCGAAAGAACAAGAACGTGTGCAAGTATCTCGACATCGCCTTGCAGCATATCAGCACTTCGGTGCTTGCCAATATGCAGAGGCATGTGAACTCGGAACAGACGTACGAACTGATAAAGGCAATAAGAAAAGCAGTGCCGGGCATACACATACGCACCACACTGATGGTGGGCTTCCCGGGCGAAGGAGAGAAAGAGTTTGAGGAACTGAAAGAGTTCGTGAAGTGGGCACGCTTTGAACGTATGGGTGCTTTTGCCTATTCCGAGGAAGACGGCACATCGGCTGCGCGCAAGTTTAAGGACAGTGTGCCCGAGGAAGTGAAGCAGAAACGACTGGACGAGCTTATGGCTCTGCAACAGAAAATCTCAAGGGAAGTGCAGGCAAAGAAAGTGGGACAGATAATGAAGGTGATGATTGACCGCAAGGAGGGCGAGTATTATGTGGGACGTACGGAATACGATTCACCTGAAGTGGACCCGGAAGTTCTCGTGCCAACTAGGGAAGGAGTGTTGCGCAGAGGATATTTCTATAATATAAGAATTGCAGACTCAGATGAATTTGACCTTTTTGGAACAAGAACCTTTATGGGACCAGATTCAAATGATAGAATATAATAAATAGGAGAGAAAGATGACGAACAATAAATTTATTGCTGCGCTGGCAAAGAAATCAAAGCTGTCCGCTGCAGACACTGAGAATCTCTTAGGCAAACTGGAGGCTATCATAGTCGACAGCGTGAAAGCAGGAGATACAGTTGCCATGCAGGGACTTGGAAACTTCGAGCTTAAGGTGAAGGCAGAGCGACGGATGTATAACCCAGCCACAAAGGGCTATAGGATAATCCCTTCGAGCAGGACAATGGCTTTCCGCCCGAACGCAAACATAAAAGACAAACTTAACCCAGCGAAATAATTGAAGCGTGATGACCAATAAGATTACAATGCAAATGCTCGCTGAAAAGCTTGCTGCATCGGCTGGAGTAAGCCGGGAAACTGCCGAGACATTCTTGAGAACATTTCCGGATGCCTTGCTTGCGAGTGTCGCGCAAGACCGACTCGTGGAACTGGACAATTTCGGTAAGTTCTATCTTGTGGCAGTATCCGATAGAGGAAGTGTCGATGTCAATACGGGTGCACATATAGTGATACCAGGCTACGATAAGTTGACTTTTGCAGTGGACGACACGATAGTAGACCAATTCAATGGTGTTCAACCAAAGGCGGAGAACAATGCAACTGAAAACTCGGCTGAGATTTCTGTTGAAAATTCTGCTGAAGGTTCTGTTGAAACTGCAAATGCAACTACGGGTGCGGTTGTAACCTCAGAAGCAGCTTCTACTGAAACTCCGATTGCAACTCCGTCAACAAAGAAAGCAAAAGCTCCGATATCTGCTGCGCAGTCAACGCCAAAGAAGACGCAGAAGAAGGTGAAGGGCGAGGCGCAGAAAACGGAACCTGCTGTAAAACCGGCAGAACCAGCTGCTGAGCCAGTTGCAAAGCCTGCGGCTGAGTCTGTTGCTGAATCTGTTGTAAAACCGCCTGTTGAACCTGCTGCAAAAACGACTGTTGAACAAACGATAGAACAAGCTGTTGAACAACTAGTACAGCCAGCAGATCATGTATCTACATCCGAACAGACAATTTCTCTTGCTGCAGAGGAAACCAAGGTGATTGTTGACCAACCAAAGGCAAAGCCTTCTGCAAATGCGAAGGTTGAGCCTTCTGTAAATATCAAAGTTGAATCTTCAGTAGGTGAGCCCAAACATGAGCCTGCGGCTGGGCAGAATACAGTTGCAAAGGCGCAGTCTGAATCACCGGCAGTGAATGAAACGGCAGAGGGTTTTGTGGCAAGATTCTTCAAGAATCTTCCTTGGTGGGGATATGTCACGTTGGTCGCTATCATTTTCCTAATATTACTGTTCATCGTCTTGAACGTTGGTGGTAACAAAGATGGAGATGAAGCAGAGGAATCAACTGATTCAGAAGCTATGGAACAGGTGGAAGGACAACCTTCTACAGAAACCAAGGCAAAGGAAACTGCAGAGAAGAAATCTCCGAAAGTACACATATTGAAATATGGTGAATCGCTGACGACCATTTCTGTACAATATTATGGCACAGAGGATTCTATGGGCGTGATTTGGCGATTGAACGGATTTAAGGATCCGAACAATATTCCATTGGGAACAGCCATTAAGTTACCGTAGAATAACGTGCTTGTGGACCATAGCAAGGGGAGCTGTAAGGCATTGAAGAAGTTGCTTTATTGCTCCCTTTATTATGTTGTAGGATTAAAGACTATTAAAAAGCGGACTTTTTAGCATAAAAGACATTAAGCACCGGGATTGTTGTCATTGGAATGTCGTATTTTTGTTTTCCAAAGAATAACTAAAAAGAAAAGAACGTTTATGGCAGATGTTGTAGATATTCGCGAATTAAATGAGAGAATAGAAAGACAGAGCACTTTCGTCACGAATCTCATGACGGGAATGGATAGAGTTATTGTGGGGCAGAAACATCTTGTGGAATCCCTGCTGATTGGTTTGCTTTCAGATGGTCACGTACTGCTGGAAGGTGTGCCTGGTTTGGCAAAGACAAAAGCGATACGTACACTCGCTTCATTGATAGATGCACAGTTCAGTAGAATACAGTTTACTCCGGACCTTCTCCCTGCTGATGTTATCGGTACAATGATATACAGTCAGAAGGACGGACAGTTCGTGTCAAAGAAAGGACCAGTATTCGCAAACTTTGTTTTGGCAGACGAGATCAACCGTGCTCCGGCAAAAGTGCAGAGTGCTTTGCTCGAGGCAATGCAGGAACGTCAGGTGACAATAAGTACCAATACATTCGAACTTCCAAAACCATTCCTTGTGCTTGCAACCCAGAACCCGATAGAGCAAGAAGGAACTTATCCACTTCCAGAGGCACAGGTTGACCGTTTCATGCTGAAGGTGATAATTGACTATCCGAAGATTGAGGAGGAAAAGAAAATCATACGCCAGAACATTTCCGGAGAGAACGTGAAGATTTCGCCGGTTATGGGCACCAGTGATATTGAGACTGCCCGTAAGGTTGTGCGTGATGTCTATCTGGATGAGAAGATAGAGCAGTATATTGCAGACATCGTGTTTGCTACAAGATACCCGGAAAACTATAATCTGAAGGAACTGAAGGGCTTGATATCATTCGGAGGTTCACCTCGTGCATCAATCAACCTTGCATTGGCTTCACGGGCATATGCATTCATCAAGCACCGCGGATATGTAATCCCTGAGGATGTGCGTGCCATTGCATACGACGTGCTCCGTCACCGTATCGGACTTACATACGAGGCAGAGGCAAGCAACGTCACTTCAGAGGAGATTATCAGCAAGATTCTCAATAAGGTGGAAGTGCCTTAATTCACGGATAAGCAAAACAGATGATGAGATGGAGACTTCAGAACTGCTTAGCCAAGTAAGAAAGATAGAGATTAAGACCCGTGGACTCTCCAACAATATTTTTGCTGGAGAGTATCATTCGGCGTTTAAGGGCAGGGGAATGGCTTTCTCTGAGGTTCGTGAATATCAGTTTGGTGATGATATCAGAGACATCGACTGGAATGTGACTGCACGCTTTGGCAAACCCTATGTGAAAGTGTTTGAGGAAGAACGTGAACTTACAGTCATATTGATGGTCGACGTGTCCGGCAGTCTTGATTTTGGAACCATCAGTACGATCAAACGACAGATTGTGACGGAAATCGCTGCTACGTTGGCTTTCTCTGCCATTGAGAACAACGACAAGATTGGTGTCATCTTTTTCTCTGACAGAATAGAGAAATTCATTCCGCCAAAGAAAGGCAAGAAACATATCCTGCTGATAATACGTGAATTGCTCAGTTTTCAACCGCAAAGTCAGAGGACAGATGTGGTACAGGCAGTGGAATTCATGACCAATGCAATCAAGAAACGTTGCACCGTATTCTTGTTGAGTGACTTCTATACCCACAAGAACTTCCAGCAGCAACTTACAATAGCAAACCGAAGGCATGATGTCGTGGCAATACAGGTGTATGACCAGCGAATGACAGAACTGCCAAACGTCGGATTGATGAGGCTGGAAGATGCGGAAACCGGAGAGGATGTGTATGTCGACACTTCTTCTTCTGTTGTCAGAAGGGCACACCACGAATGGTGGATTCGCCATCAGTCGGAACTTAATGACACGTTCACCAAGTCGAATGTGGACAATATATCGGTCCGTACTGATGAGAACTATGTGAAATCATTAATGAACTTGTTTAGACGAAGAAGCTAATGAAATGTAGACTACATACAATCGCACTGTGTCTTTTGTCTTTCTTGTCTTTGCCTGTGTGTGCACAGGTGACAGTGGAGGCAAAGATTGATTCTACAAGGATTTTTATCGGACAGCAGGTTGGACTTTCCTTGGAAGTCAGTACCGATGCCGGTAAGAAGGTGGTGTTTGCCCACTATGATTCGCTCCAGCAAATAATACCGGGGCTGGAGGTCGTGAAGTCGGAAGAACCGGACACGGATTTGTTGAATGATGGCAAACGTATGGTATTGACCAAGAAGTATGTAGTTACATCGTTCGACTCCGCATTGTATTACATCCCGCCAATGATAGTAAAGGTCGACGGAAAAGAATACAAATCGAAGAATCTTGCACTGAAAGTGGTCACGTTTGATGTTGATACAACCAAGGTGGATAGTATCTTTGCATTCAAGCCGGAGATGAAACCGCAGTTCAGTTGGGACGACTGGAAGCCGGTAATCTGGATGTCAGTGATATTGCTGCTGTTGGTAGCAGTGCTTGTATATGTGTTTGTGCGTTTGGTTACCAACAAACCGATTATGCACCGTATAAAATTCCGTCAGCACGTGGCACCGCATAAACTGGCAATGCAGAAGATTGAGCATATCAAGGAAGAGAACCTCGTGCAGAGTGAGAACTCAAAGGAATATTATACGCAGTTGACTGATACACTTCGCCAGTACATCTCAGAACGCTTTGGATTCAATGCAATGGAGATGACTTCGTGTGAAATCATTAAACAACTGGAGGCAGAGAATGACGAGGCTGCATTGAGAGAACTCAGGGAGTTGTTCCAGACAGCCGACTTGGTGAAGTTTGCAAAATATACCACTCTTATAAACGAGAATGACCGTAACTTGGTTGCTGCGATAGAGTATATCAATCAGACGAAACAAGAAGAGGAGGAGAAGACTGCACAGCCAACGGAAGTTGTCGTGGAGGAGCACCGCTCAAAGATGAGGAAAACGATTCTGATTGTGTGCATTGCTGTTTCCCTGATAGCAATAATTGTAGTGCTGTGCTTCCTTGTTTATAGATTGTATTATCTTTGGATTTAAAAAGTATTGTATCATGGTATTCGCTAATCCATATTTTTTCATCCTCTTGATTGTTCTGATACCTTATGTTATATGGTATATACTCAGAAGCAAGAAGAGCGAACCGACTATACGTATGCCCGAGGCAAGTAAATACAAGACCCTGCCTTGCTCGTTCAGATGTTATCTTATTCATGTACCGTTCGTTCTGAGAGTGATACTCTTTGCTTTGGTGATCTGTATACTTGCACGCCCGCAAAGCAAACATTCGTGGAGTGACACTGATGTGGAAGGTATTGACATAATGCTTGCAGTCGATGTGTCTACGAGTATGTTGGCACAGGACTTCAGACCCAATCGTGTGGAGGCTCTGCGTGAAATAGCGCAACGGTTCGTAGAGAAGCGTATGAATGACAATATAGGTCTTACGTTCTTTGCCGGTGAAGCGTACACTCAATGTCCGTTGACAACCGACCATGCAGCATTGATGAACCTGTACAATAGTGCTGACATCAGGATGGCAGCCAACGGAACACTTGACGACGGAACTGCCATAGGCGACGGAATTATGAATGCTTTGCTGAGACTGCGTGAGAGTAAGGCAAAGTCGAAGGTCGTTATCCTGCTGACCGACGGTGTCAACAACGCAGGAAACATATCTCCTGTTACTGCTGCAGAGATTGCCAAGAAGCAGAAAGTGCGCATATACACCATTGGCATCGGAACTACGGGTATGGCTCCTTATCCATTGCCTACTGGCGGAACAATAAGTCTGCCGGTTGAGATTGATGAACCGACAATGAGAAAAATATCATCGGAAACGGGTGGACGGTATTTCCGTGCTCAGCGAAATGCTGAACTGGATGCGATATACAACGACATCGATAAGTTGGAACGCACGAAATTCAGTGTACGTCAGTACAGCAAGCGCGGTGAATTGTTTGAACCGTTTGCCATTGCTGCATTCATGGTTTTTTTGTTGGAATTGTTGATGCGTCTGGTAGTTCTCAAGCGATTACCGTGAGTGTGAATAGATTGTTGAATAGATAAAACAAAGCAGTAATGTTTAGATTTGCACACCCTATATATCTGTATCTTCTGATTCTCATTCCATTGTTTACAGGTTTGTATGTGTACTTGAGATATCAGAGGAGGCAACGTCTGAAGAAGTTCGGTGACTTGCAGCTGTTGGCTCATCTGATGCCGGATGTGTCCACTGTGCGTCCTGTGGTCAAGTTCTCATTGATGATGCTTGCGTTGGCACTGATCATATTTATTCTGGCTCGTCCTCAATATGGAATGCGCAATGAAGAATACAAACGATCGGGTATAGAAGCCATCATTGCTGTCGATGTGTCCAATTCGATGTTATGTGAGGATATATCTCCGAGCAGACTGCGGAAGTCGAAGATGATTGTAAGCAAACTGATTGACCAGCTGGATGAAGACAAACTGGGGCTGGTGGCTTTTGCCGGAACCTCTGTTACTCTGCTTCCTATAACTTCTGATTACGTGTCAGCCAAGATGTTCCTCGACCAGATTGACCCTAAGACGATTTCCTTGCAGGGAACAGATTTGGGCGATGCCATTAACCGCTCAGTTGCCGGTTTCAACCAAAAGTCGACGACGGGTAAGGCTCTTATCCTGATTACGGATGCCGAAGACAATGAGAACAAGGCAATTGAAGCTGCTAAGGCTGCCAAGGAAAGTGGTATCCGGATATTTGTGCTGTCGGTAGGTACACCGCATGGAGGCCCTATCCCATTGGGCAACAATCAGTTTAAGAAAGATGCAGATGGCAATGTCGTAACTACTAAACTCAATGAATCGGTAGGAAAGGAAATTGCAAAGGCTGGCAATGGAGTGTACATACACGTGGACCGCACTGATGATGCACAGACAATGCTTGAAGGTGAGATTGCAAAGATGCAGAAGGAAGATTTCACTACTTCGATGTATTCTGAATACGACGAACAATTCATCGCAGTGGCAATATTGCTGTTTGTCGTGTTGTGCATTGAGATATGCATAATGAACAAGAGAAACCGTTTGTTGGATAAGATTCGTTTATTTAAGTAGAAAGGATTGATTGATGACTTGCTTGAGATATATATTGATATTGTGTTTGTTGCCTTGCTCTATTGCTGCATTTTCGCAGAACAGCGACAGGGATTGCATACGTATGGGCAATAAGTATTTCCGGGAAAAGGATTTCAACAAGGCAGAGACATATTACCGCAAGGCTTTGGACAAGAACAAGTCGTTGGAGGCATTCTATAATTTGGGAAATGCATTGACCTTCCAAAACAAAGATTCTGTAGCCTTTGCTCAGTATAAAAACGCACTTGAACAGGTTGCGGAGACTTCAGAGAAGAAAGCTTATGTGTATCACAACATGGGCAACATGTCGTATGTCGTTGGCAGAAATCTGATGAAAGCCAACAGCCCTGATGCATCGAAGTCGTTTGCCCAGGCAGTGGAACTGTACAAGAGTGCGCTCAGATGCAATCCGAATGACAATGAAACCCGCTACAACCTTGCCATGGCTCAATATATGCTGAAGAAGAACCAGCAGAATCAAGGCAATAATCAGAATCAGGACAATAAGAACCAAGATAAGAACGACAAGAATAAAGATCAAAATAAAAACCAGGATAAGAATAAGGACCAAAAGGATAAAAACCAAAAGGACAACCAGAACCAGGACAAGCAGAATCAAGATAAACAAGACCAGAACAAAGATAACAACCAGAACCAAAACAAGCAGCAACAGCAGCAGGAAGGACAGATGGATGACAAGACTGCCGAACAGTTGCTTAATTCTGCCCAGCAGGATGAGAAAGCCGTGCAACGTAAGGTGCAGAAGGCTGAGAGAGCTCATCGTGGTGGTCTCGACAAGGACTGGTGATGAATCATTCTGGCATTTAAAATATAGTAGATATGAAGAGTTTGATTGCGATTGTTTCGCTGGTAATGGCAGGAACATCGTTTGCCAAGGCTGACAATATTTCATTTCATGCTTCTGCACCGTCCGTGGTAGAAGTCGGTGAGAGGTTCCGTGTACAATATAGTGTCAATTCTCAGGATGTGTCACATTTTTCTTATCCGAACTTTGACGGGTTTGACGTGATTTACGGACCAAGTACATCTTCCCAAAGCAGTGTGCAGTTCGTCAATGGAAAGATGTCTCAAAGCAGCTCGCTCACCTACACCTTTACGATGGTAGCGCAGAAGACGGGAACTTACACCATTCCTGCTGCAAGCATACAGGTGGGTGATGCGACGTATAAATCCAAAAGTATGAAGATTCAGGTGGTCGCATCTTCAGGTGGAAACCAGCAGAGTCAGGGACAATCCAAACGCAACAGCCAGGCGGCATCAAGACCTCAGAGTTCAGAGATTTCCTCTTCAGATCTGTTCATGACAGCAACTGCCAGCCGTACGAAGGTGTATGAACAGGAAGCTATATTGGTGACTTACAAACTCTATACTTTGGTCAACCTGACTCAGCTCGACCATAAGTTGCCTACATTGGACGGTTTCCAAATCCAGGAAATTAACTTGCCGCGTACCAAAGAATTCACAACGGAGAGTTATAATGGTAAGATCTATCACACTGTAGTGTGGACACAATATGTACTCTTTCCCCAGAAATCGGGCACACTGGAAATACCTTCAATCACTTATGAGGGCGTAGTCATACAGCAGAACCGTGCCATCGACCCATTCGAGGCATTCTTCAATGGCAATTCCGGCCTGATTGAGGTGAAGAAGAAGATTGCAACACCCAAACTCACGATTCATGTAAGTCCGTTGCCTTCCAAACCTGCCAACTTTTCCGGCGCTGTAGGTTCATTCAGCGTTTCTTCGTCTGTCAATACGGACAAGGTGAAGGCAAACGATGCCATCACACTGAAGATTCGGGTGAAGGGTACTGGCAATATGAAGTTGATTTCTGCTCCAGAAGTGAACTTCCCCAATGATTTCGAAACTTATGATGCCAAGACAAACGACCATTTCTCACTCACTCATTCTGGTCTGACCGGTACCAGAGAGTTTGAATATCTTGCAGTGCCGCGTCATCCGGGCAAGTACACTATCCCTGCAGCAGAATTCGTGTATTTTGATACTGGCTCTCACACATACAAGACTCTGAAGACTGAACCCTATACGATTACTGTGGAGAAGGGCAGCGGTTCGAACGGATCGATGTCAAGTTACGTGAACAACCAGCAGGATGTGAAAGAACTGAATCAGGATATAAGGTACATCAAGACCAATGCAGTCAGACTGCATCGCCAGGATGATAATTTGTTTGGCTCTTGGAAATACTGGGGCGCATACATTCTTCCATTGGCAATCTTCATTGTGATGCTGATTGTCGGACGCAAACGTATTCAGGACAATGCCAACATCGCCAAAAGCCGCGGACGCAAGGCTAATAAGGTTGCGCAGAAACGACTGAAGACGGCTGACAAACTATTGCGTGAGAATAACCCGACAGAGTTCTATGATGAGGTGATGCGTGCTTTGTGGGGTTATATTGCCGATAAACTGAATATCCCGCTTGCAACACTTAACAAGGAGAACGTGAATATGCAACTGACCGGCAAGCAGGTTGACCAGACACTCATAGATGAGTTCATCAAGGCTCTTGACGAATGTGAGTTTGCCCGCTATGCTCCCGGAAATCCGAACGAGAATATGGAATCTGTCTATGAACGTGCCGTAAATGTAATTGAAAAGATGGAGAATTCAATAAGGAAAACACCCGCTGCCAAGACTCAGATCAAGGGCATGTCTGTTGTTGTGGCATTTCTTGTGCTGCTGATGTCAGTTTCTGCTACTGCACAAACAAAACAGCAGGCTGACAGTCTGTATGCAAAGGAAAACTACAAGGCAGCCGTGACAATGTATCAGAAACTTGTGGACAGAGACGGAGTCGCTCCCGAACTCTACTACAATATGGGCAACTGCTACTATAAGCTTGATGAGATTGCCAAGTCAATCTTGAACTATGAGCGTGCGCAGCTGTTGGACCCCAGTGACAGCGATACAAAGACGAATCTGGCATTGGCTCGCGGAAAGACTGCTGATAAGGTCACGCCGCCTTCCCAGATGTTCTTTATCTCGTGGTGGAAAGAACTGACGAACTTGATGAAGATAAGCGACTGGATGCTTGTTGCCTTCACGACGTTCGTGCTTATGCTGACAGGAATCCTGGTTTATGCATTCATGACAACTGTCAAGTACCGAAAAATCGGCGTTTACGGGGCAATGGTCTGTCTTGTTGTGTCCATCGTGGCAAATTTGAGTGCCTTGTCCCAGTATATGACAATCATACATCGAGATTATGCCGTTGTAATGACACCGGCAGTGACTGTGAAAAGCTCTCCAAGCGGCAGCAGTACCGATTTGTTTGTTATCCATGAAGGAACCAAGGTGGAGATTCTCGACGCTACCATGAAAGAATGGCGTGAGGTGAGACTTGAGGAAGGTAAGGTCGGATGGATTCATGTGAGCGATATGGAGGTCATTTGACGATGTTGTGATGAATTGGAGGAACGGTATGTTTGAATATTTGAATGTATTGGACACTGAAGCTACGCTGCTTGTCAATGGCAGCGATTCAGTCTTCATGGACAATCTGATGGTGTGTGTCACCAATACGTTTTCTTGGTCATTGGTCATGCTAATGCTGCTTGTTGTAATCTTTCGCAACAACGACCTTCGCAATGGCCTGATAATACTTGTCACCATCGGCCTGATGATATTTGTAGCCGACAGACTATGCTCGGGCTTGGTGAAACCGATGGTTGGACGCTTGCGTCCCACGCAAAATCCGGAGATAATGTACTTGGTGGATGTAGTGAACAACTATAGGGGAGGGCGTTTCGGCTTTTTCTCGGGTCATGCATGCAATACTTTTTGCATGGCAATGTTCCTCTCGCGCCTGTTTCGTCACCGCTCAGTGACACTCACACTTTTCTTTTGGTCGACTACTACTACATTCACACGTCTATACCTTGGTGTGCATTTTTTGGGAGATGTGCTCGTTGGGGTGTTTGCAGGCTGTTTGATAGGTTGGCTTTTCTATTTTATATATAATAAGGTAATGGCAAAACTGGACACTTCGAGGCTTGTGTCCGACCAGTTCACTCCTACGGGCTACAGCAAGAAAGATATGTATCAGCTTCTTATGATCATCTTTGCCAACTACATCCTCGTACTGGTGTTCTCCATGATGCTTGGCGTCGGGTGACGACTGGTTGAGCTGTTTTATGCTTTGTAATTGCTCTGAAATGGCTCGCAATTGGGGTGCGGACACGATTTTCTTCAAGTTTTTTGAAAAAAACCTCGAAAAGATTTTGTGGTGTCCGGGATTATGCCTAACTTTGCACTCGCTTTCGGAAAGGAACAACGGAGGCACCCAAGAAAGGGGCGTTTAGCTCAGCTGGTTCAGAGCGTCTGCCTTACAAGCAGAGGGTCGGCGGTTCGAATCCGTCAACGCCCACAAAAAGATTGGTTCGCTAGCTCAACTGAATAGAGCATCTGACTACGGATCAGAAGGTTACAGGTTTGAATCCTGTGCG
>CAVHYP010000033.1:0-28792 GCA_963640465.1 Bacteroidaceae bacterium
CCCTCAACCTATCCAGGATGAAATCTGTGCTGACTTGATAAAGAAAATACATTATAATCGGGTGTCTAAAGATGATGTTCAATAGTCTCTCAGTTATGTAAGTTTGATATACATTACACAATGAACGCACGAGACATGCACATGGAAATACATGTGCATGTCTCTTATTATGTAAATATTGCGTGGCTTATGTGGCACTCCTAGCGCTTGTGCTCTCGTCGAGCGTTTGTACTCCTATTCCTGCTCGCTGAGCCAGCCAACACAACCACGCTTCATGTTCCTTACGCTGCGATGCTTGCCTCCTCATTAGCATGGCAAAGTAACTTAAATTTAACATTTCCCGATTTTCTGTTTCCCCAACTTCCTTCATCCCTGAATGTGGGCCTGTCTGAACCTGATGCATGAAAATGTTGCATGCAAATTTTGTGCTATATATTCTTTCCCCTACATTATACGCCAAATTCGCCCCAATCAGGGAATATTTTTTCTCTGACTGGAAAAAAAATTTTCTGACTAGGAAAAAAAATTCTCTGACTAAGGCCGTTGTAGGCACTGTATGAGTATGTATGTCTGTTTACGCGTAATATCAATTTTGTGCTATTTTTAGTCTAGCTTTATTCAATGATGTATGAAAGACTTGCCATACCTTTTCCCGGGGAAATAATAAGAACTGTATACCTAGTGGAACTCAGTTTCTATTAATATTTATAATTAAAAAGCATTTGCTTGGGTTCGATGATAAATGTATGTCAGTCAGTAACATACTTAAAGGTATAAAAGTAGTGTGCATATACGAATACTAAAAAAGGTGGGTGCGCCATGATGCATCCACCTTTGATTTATCGTAATCCCAGCGCTGGGCTGGAACTGAGTCTTATTAGAGCTGAGGACCAGCAGCAACGAGAGCCTTACCAGCGTCGTTGGTTGTGTACTTGCCGAAGTTCTTGATGAAGCGTTCTGCAAGATCCTTTGCCTTCTCTTCCCACTGTGAAGCGTCAGCATAAGTGTCGCGTGGGTCGAGGATTGCAGGGTCAACACCTGGGAGTTCTGTTGGTACTTCGAAGCCGAACATTGGGATCTTCTTTGTAGGAGCTTCGTTGATTGCACCTGAAAGGATAGCGTCGATGATACCACGAGTGTCGCGGATTGAGATACGCTTGCCTGTTCCGTTCCAACCAGTGTTTACGAGGTATGCCTTAGCACCGCTCATGTTCATCTTCTTGACAAGTTCCTGAGCGTACTTTGTTGGGTGGAGCTCAAGGAATGCTTGGCCGAAGCAAGCTGAGAATGTAGGAGTTGGTTCTGTGATACCACGCTCTGTACCAGCAAGCTTAGCTGTGAAGCCAGAGAGGAAGTAGTACTGAGTCTGCTCAGGTGTCAGGATTGATACTGGAGGAAGAACTCCGAATGCATCAGCGGAAAGGAAGATAACCTGCTTTGCAGCTGGTGCGCTTGATCCTGGCTGGATGTTTGTGATGTGGTCGATTGGGTAGGAAACACGTGTGTTCTCTGTTACGCTCTTGTCAGCGAAGTCGATCTTGCCGTTTGCGTCTACTGTTACGTTCTCGAGAAGAGCGTTGCGCTTGATAGCGTTGTAGATGTCTGGCTCTGACTCCTTGTCGAGGTTGATGACCTTAGCGTAGCATCCGCCTTCGAGGTTGAATACGCCTTCGTCGTCCCATCCGTGCTCGTCGTCACCGATGAGCTTACGCTTTGGATCTGTAGAAAGTGTAGTCTTGCCTGTTCCTGAAAGACCGAAGAAGATGGCTGTGTTCTCGCCGTTCATGTCGCAGTTTGCAGAGCAGTGCATTGAAGCAATGCCCTTGAGTGGGAGGTAGTAGTTCTGCATAGAGAACATACCCTTCTTCATCTCACCGCCGTACCATGTGTTGATGATTACCTGCTCACGAGTTGTTGTGTTGAAGGCAACACAAGTCTCTGAGTTGAGTCCGAGCTCCTTGTAGTTCTCAACCTTTGCCTTTGAAGCGTTGTAGATAACGAAGTTTGGTTCGAAGTTTGCAAGTTCTTCTTCTGTTGGAAGGATGAACATGTTCTCTACGAAGTGAGCCTGCCATGCAACTTCAACGATGAAGCGAACAGCAAGACGTGTTGCCTTGTTGGCACCACAGAATGCGTCTACTACATAGAGATTCTTGTTTGAGAGTTCCTTCTTGGCGATATCCTTAACCTTTGCCCATACGTCTTCTGACATTGGGTGGTTGTCGTTCTTGTAAGCCTCAGAAGTCCACCATACATTGTCGTGGCTCTGAGCATCGTCTACGATGTACTTGTCCTTAGGAGAACGGCCTGTGAAGATACCTGTCATCACGTTAACTGCTCCGAGTTCAGTTACCTGACCCTTCTCATAACCTGTAAGACCTGGTTTTGTCTCCTCCTCGAACAACTGCTCGTAGGAAGGGTTGTGGTAAAGTACTGTAGAACCAGTAATACCATACTTAGTCAAATCTAATGTTGCCATAATCTGTTGAAATTTTATTTATATGATAAGTTTATCTTTTCACCTCTTTGGAGAAGCCGTTCCTTCCCCGTCTAAAACCGCTACAAAGTTAATGATTTATTCAGTAGAGGAAAATCCTGTGTGCCTTCTTTTAACTTTAATTAGTTGAATTAGTTTCATACGGAATTTTTTGCAACTTTGAGTTTGCAACACTCACAACATGTCAGTATTTCATGTCTACAAGCCGAAGAGTTCGTTGATGAATATAAGGGCAATGGCTATCGGTGCCAAATAGCGTATGATGAAGCGGTAAAGTGGATAGTATGGTGCACGTAGAGTTCCCTGGTTGGTGAGTTCCGATTTGAGAATCCGTTCGTCGATTACCCATCCGAGGAAGATGCAGATGACCAGTCCTCCTACCGGCATAAGGAACTTGGCTACGATGAAATCGAAGAGTTCGAAGAATGTGAGTCCGAACACTTTTACGTCGCCCAAAACACCGAAGGACAAGGTGCAGACTGTTCCCAGCAGTATGCAGACCACAGTACACCAGAATGATGCCTTCACCCTCCCGACATGCAGTTGCTCATGGAAATAGGACACGGTCATTTCGAGCATGGATATGCTGGATGTCAGTGCTGCAACCACAAGAATCAGATAGAATAGCAGCGAGAAGATGTACGCCACAACCGGCATGCTTCCAAATGCCTGCTGGAACACATTAGGCAGAGTGACGAACACCAACGATGGTCCTTGACTTGGCTCCATCCCCGGAATGGAGAATACGGCAGGGAAGATGATAAGTCCGGCAAGGATTGCCACGATGGAATCGATGGCAGCTACGCTAAGTCCGTCTTTCATCATGTTTACGTCCTTCTTGAAATAGCAAGCATAGGTGCAGAGACAGCAAATACCTACACTCAGTGAGAAAAATGCCTGTCCGAGGGCACTCAGCACTGTTCCGCCAGTGACCTTGGAGAAATCGGGCTTGAACAAGAACTCTAGTCCCTTGCTTGCACCGGGAAGAGTGAATGAGAATGCCACCAGTACAAGAATAAAGATGAACAGGAGCGGCATCATTATTTTTGAGGCACGCTCAATTCCGTTTTTCACTCCGGATGCAACTATCAGACAATTGGTGGTGAGAATCATTATCATCCAGAACACCGGTTGATAAGGGTCGGTGGAGAATGCCTGGAATTCCTGCCCTATCTTGGCCGAGTCCTTTCCTATGAATCCGTCGATTCCTGCCTCGAAAGCATAAAAGAGGGTCCAACCGGCAATCACGGCATAGTAGCTCAACACCAGGAAACCACTTACCACGGGAAGCTGTCCCATGATTTTCCATATCTTCTTCCCTCCGCTCATCCGATAGAATGATTCTGCCACACTGGTCTGGCTGTGTCTGCCGATTACGAACTCCGACACCATGATAGGCACGCATATAGCCACCATGCATGCGAGATAGATTATGAGAAACGCAGCGCCTCCGTTGTTTCCTGTTTCAGTAGGGAAACGCCAGATGTTTCCAAGTCCTACGGCAGAACCTGCTGCAGCAAGTATTCCGCCTATTTTTGAACCGAAGCTTTCTGTTGCCATATTAACTGAATTATGTAGCATATAACCATACCAATCACCGCACCTATGATGTCAGCCAGGAAATCGATGAAATCGCCCGAACGTACTGTCGTGAGATATGCCTGAACCAGCTCCATAAGTCCGCCCAATGCAGACGGGAGAATGACCATCGCCTGATAGAACCTGCCGCTGAGACGGCAGAGCTTCAATCCGAACGGCAATCGGTAGTGATTGGCATCGAGCCACATGGCGAACGACAAGGCTCCGTACATGACGAAATGAACCCATTTGTCGAAAAACGGCACGTCCTCGAGTGGCTTGACCTCTGGAATAGGTATTGTGCTGAGCATGATTATTGCCAGTGAAACTAGTATTGAGAATTTATATCTTGTTATTTGTTCCATGTTGTATAGGGGTGCCTGACCAAGTATTTGTTGTAATAGCAGGGAACTCCCGTTACTTCGGTTCCAAGGAAGTCGGGCTTTTCATAGTCCTCGTCCTCGCTGCCCAACTCAATCTCTGCAACGACAAGACCTTCGTTGTCTCCGAAGAATTCATCGACTTCAACGGTGTGGTTACCACTTCTCACGAGATATCTGTCCTTGACAACCTGGCCCGGCATGCAGAGCTTCATCATCTCATGAGCATCATCCAGAGGTATCTCCGTTTCAAACTCATAGCGGGAAAGTCCGTCGTTGTCCGATGCTCCCTTGATGGTCAGATATCCTTTGTCGCCCCGAATGCGTATGCGGACAGTGCGACCAGGGTCGGTCTTGAAATAGCCCTGCTCTATATGGGTGCAGTTGTACGCAAGGTGCTTGAACTCACCCTCCACTAAGAATTTGCGTTCGATTTCCTGATGCATGGTGTCTGTGTGCGTTTGGTTCTGTGTGTATTTATTCGTTGTTTGATGCAGCGAACTCCATCAGGTAGGCTTTGATGAATTCATCTATCTTGCCGTCCATCACTCCGGTCACGTCAGATGTCTGGTAGTTGGTGCGATGGTCCTTCACACGACGGTCATCAAACACATAGCTGCGAATTTGGCTTCCCCACTCAATCTTCTTCTTTCCTGCCTCAATCTTGGCTTTTGCCTCAAGGCGTTTCTTCATCGCACGGTCATAGAGTTGGGACCGGAGTAGGCGCAGTGCGTTCTCACGGTTCTCCAGTTGCTTTCGCGTTTCGGTGTTTTCTATAAGGATTTCTTCCTCCTCGCCTGTTTCGGGGTCAACGTACTGATAGCGGAGTCGTACTCCAGTCTCCACCTTGTTCACATTCTGACCACCAGCGCCGCTGGAACGGAATGTATCCCACGACAGTTTGCTCTTGTCGATTTGGATGTCGATGGAATCATCAACCAACGGAGTGACGAACACGCTGGCAAAGCTGGTCATACGTTTGCCCTGTGCATTGTATGGAGACACACGCACAAGACGGTGGACTCCGTTCTCGCTCTTCAGATAGCCGTATGCCGAATCGCCTTCAATCTCCATAGTCACGGTCTTGATTCCCGCTTCGTCGCCATCCTGGAAGTTGCTTATGTTTACTTTGTAGTTGTGAGCCTCAGCCCAGCGCTGGTACATGCGCATAAGCATTGAAGCCCAGTCCTGAGCTTCCGTACCGCCTGCACCCGAATTGATTTTGAGCACTGCGTCCATGCCGTCAGCCTCCTCGCGCAACATATTGCGGAGTTCCAGGTCCTCAATCAGTTTGATGGCATTGTTGTATGCATCGTCCACTTCCTGCTCTGTCACCAGTTCTTCCTTGTAGAAATCGAAAGCCAACTCCAGTTCTCCTGTTGCGGCACTCACTTCATTGTAGCCGTCAATCCATTTCTGTATGCCTTTCACTTTCTTCATCTGAGCCTCTGCCTGTGCTGCATTGTCCCAGAAGTCCGGGGCTTGAGTCCGGAGTTGTTCTTCCTCAAGTTCTATTTTCTTCTTGTCGATTTCCAGATAGCGGTTGAGCGCTTCAGTCCTGTCTTTTACCTCTTTGAGCTGTTCTATAGTTATCATAAAACAAAAATTTGGCTACAAAGATAGCAAATATTCTGCTAAGAAGTTCGTCCAAAAGAGAATAGTTCGTATTTTTGCAAGTCAAACGGACTTTAATTATGATATATACGGACAAAACAGCAGAGGCAGTGCAACTTTTGAAACGAATGGTATCAATCCCATCAGTCAGTAGAGACGAGTATGAAGTTGCGTGTCTGATAGAGGAATTCCTCAAGAACAAGGGGTACACAGTAGAACGCCTGGGTAACAACAACTGGGTGAAAAGCAAGAACTGGAAGGACGGGAAACCCGTTGTGTTGCTTGATGCCCACATCGACACGGTCAAGCCGGTTGCAGCATGGAAGCACGACCCGTTTACTCCCACTGAGACGGAAAACGGAACCATCTTCGGACTTGGAACCAATGACGACGGAGCAAGTGTGGTGAGTCTGATGCAGGCTTTCCTTGCGATTGACGGCAACGGAGGCAGTTCTGAATACAATCTCATCTACCTTGCTTCATGCGAAGAGGAAGTATCAGGAAAGAACGGCATCGAGTGCGTTCTTCCGTTGCTTCCGGAAATCAGTTTTGCGGTTGTAGGAGAACCTACCGGAATGCAACCAGCCATTGCCGAGAAAGGACTTATGGTGATTGATGTCACCGAGCAAGGGGTTGCGGGTCACGCAGCAAGGGAAGGCGGTGTGAATGCAATCTATAAAGCAGTGGATGATATCGATTGGATTCGCAACCATAAGTTCGACAAAGTATCGTCTTTGCTCGGACCAGTGAAGATGACTGCAACCATTATCAATGCAGGTACACAGCACAATGTGATACCAGACAAGTGCGTGTTTACTGTCGACGTAAGAAGCAACGAACTTTATTCCAACCAAGAGTTGTTCGATGAAATCAGTAACAAACTGCAGGGCATGGCAAAGGCACGGTCATTCCGTCTGAATTCATCGCGCATCGATATGCAACATCCATTTGTGAAGAAGTTGCTGGACATGGGGCTGACACCATTTGGTTCACCAACCTTATCCAACCAGGCACTCATGCATTTCCCTTCAGTGAAGATTGGTCCGGGTGATTCTTCCCGCTCCCATTCCGCCGATGAATTCATCAGGAATGCAGAGATTGACGAAGCAATCGAGATGTACTGCAAACTACTTGCCTGAACAAATCTTTCGCAAAGACTTTATTCAAGTTCTGCAAGTATAGAAAACGAGGGATGTTTTGGCTTATTGTCATACGACCGGTTGTTTATCGTCATATGACCGGTTGTCTTTCGCCATACGAACATATGTTCATTGTCCAGTGAACATATGCTCATTTGTTTGGAACCTTCAAATGAAATGACGATGTCTATAAGACCAATCACATTTGGGCTTGCGGAACTTGAAGACTTTATTGAGTCCTGGTTATTTGACCCACTGTTCTGGATTAAGTCGTGCACTGCCTTTGCGCAACTGGAAATGGAGTGTATAGTGACCGTCAGCATCTGCCGCAACCTTTCCCAAAGACTGCTTTGTTGTAACAGTGCTACCTTTTGATACCGACACTGATGAAAGTCCGGAGTAGACAGAAATGTAACTTCCGTGTCGCACCATGACTATGTAAGAGGTACCGTACTGGAAGACAGATGAAACTTCTCCACCGAATACAGAACGTGCCATGCAACCTTCTGTGCCACGTATGTCTATTCCTTTATTGTCGAGTGTCACGTTTTTCAGTCCTTCTACATTGTATGTTCCATAGTGTCCCACAATGCTGTACGACCCAGTTATAGGCATAGGAAGTCTGCCCTTGTTGCTCATGAAGTCGGACGACAATTTGGTTTCAGCATCAGCGGACTGCTTGTACGCCTCCATCATTGGTTTGGGTTTGGCTGCATCTTCTTTCTCCGCTTTTATTGCTACCTTTACTTCTTTCTCTGCAACTTTTATCTCCTTGCCTACATTCTTTGCACTTGCAGCAGCTCTCTCGGCTTCGGCTTTTGCCGCAGCTTTGGTCGCGGCATCAGCTGCTGCCTTTGCCTTGGCTTCAGCTTCTTTCTTTGCCTTCAGTTCGGCTTCTTTCTTTGCTTTCAGTTCTGCCAGTCGGCGTTCCTTTTCTATTCTGACTTGTTCTGCACGACGTGCTTCTTCTTCGGCCTTGCGCTTGGCTTCCGCAGCCTTTCTCTTTGCCTCGGCAATCTCCTGCTGGATTACTGCTTCAATCTGTGCATTCAGACTGGCTTCTTTTTGCTGGAGTTGTTTTATCTGGTTCTGCACCATGCCGAGGTTCTTGTTAAGGTAGACCACCTTGTTCTGACATGTCTGCTTGTTTGCTTCAAGGGTTTGCTGTCTGCGTCTGACTTCTGCCAGATTTGCTTCGACCTTTGCCTTTGACGCCTTCATCTCTTCCTGCATCTTCGTCACTTCCTTTTCTTTCTGGCGAATCATCTCGCCCTGTGCTTTCTGGTATGACGAATATTCTCTTATGTAGCGCATGCGGCGCAGAATCTGCCCGAAGTTGTCGGCAGAGAAGATGAAAAGCAGTTTCTGCTGTATTGTCTTGTGCCGTTGGATGTACACCATTGCCTTGGCATACTTTGTTTTCTTGTCTGCCAGTTCTTTATTCAGGCGTATAATCTGTGCGTTCAGCGTATCAATCTTTGTGTTCAGTTCTTTGACTTCGCGGTTAAGGCTGTCGATACGGCGTTGTTCTCTGTCTATTCTATTGTCGAGAATCAGCACACTGTCGAGGTTTGCCTTGATATTGCGGTTGATGACCTGTATCTGTTGCTGCGACTGCTTGCGTTTCTTCTGGGTTGCAGCCTGTTCGTTCTTCAGCAGGGTCTTCTTGTCGGTCTTTGCTTTTTGTTTGGTTGTTGCTGTGCTCTTCGTCTTCGTATTTCGCTTTTGTGCAAACGAAGACTCTGCTGGAAATGCAACTAGCAGGCAAAGCAGGCTTATGCAGAAGATGATATGTCGAGATGCTCTAAACTTCATTTAATCAACTGTTTTAGTATTTTCTCGGTGTCAGCCTTTGAATATTTGCTTGGTACTGAAGTGCGTGCAATCCAGTCGGAGCTGTTCTTGATAGAACCGAGCGAGAGCGACAGCGAGAACTTGCGGTTGCCTGCACGGAATGCCATCGTCATGTCTTTCGGGAATGGTTTGTTCTCGAATGTGCTGAAGTCACCGTAAGAGAAATCGCACTGGTAGGACTTGTCGGAGTTACTTGTGATTGATGTCTTTTCCAGTCTGCCGTCTGCTGATTGGGTGTAGAAGTCATATGTCATCATCTTGTCTTTATAGAGCATCCTTACGTTGCCGGAGGTTTGTTCATAGTTGAAATCGGATGCGACGGGCGTGCTCTTGCCTGGTTCGAACACGCTGTTCCAGAAGAGTGACTGCAGTGTATTGAAGTCGATGTTGGCTTTCTGCAGGAAACTTACATCGCTGTAGGGCACATCGATGTACTGCTTGTTCACTCTGTCGAGGATAAGCACGTGGGTCTTGGTGAATTCAATCCTTCCCAGCTCCATCACTCCGAGTATGGGGTCGACCAACGAAAGCTGGATTACATCGTCTTTCTTCATCTTCAGCGAACCGCTGGTAGAGACCGACTTGTCGTCGTATGCCAATGATACGTTGACTTTTGACACGAGGTTTTGCTGTTGTGAATTGTTTGCCTTGACCTTGTCGAAATGTTGTGCGGCAGAGAATCCCGTACTGACTGCGGTGTCGGCAGATGATTTGTCCAGCCCTTTGGTTGAATGACATGAGGCAAGCATGAAACATGCCATGCATATCAGTTCAACAAAACCGCATACAGAGCCTGCTCTTTTCAATAAACTCGCCATGTTCAAGGAGTTTATCCAGTCCAAGGAGCTTATCCCGTCCATAGATCCAGTCCTATCCAAGTAGTTTGTCCTGTCCAAAAAGTCTATCCTATTCAAATTGTTCTCCTTTGCCTTCAACATATTTTTTCTTCTTCAGTTTCTTCAGTAATGTGGCTGACTCGTTGCCCATGTCGAGCGACTGCTGCCAGTAGTCCATGGCTTGGTCGGTCAGTCCGTTCTTTGAGTAGATGTCGCCTGCGTGTTCGATGATGTTGTATTCATCGTTGCTCATGCTGTCTGCCATTACAGCTAATGTACTGTCGATGTAAACCTTTGCCTCTGCATATTTCTTTTGCTGGAAAAGAATCCAGGCGTAGGTGTCGAGGTAAGTGTAGTTGGTGCCTTCTTGCTTCAGTGCACGGCGGCTCATCTCTGCAGCCTTGTCCAGTTGCTTGTTCTCCAGTGAGAGATAATAGGCATAGTTGTTGAGCACGAGGGATTCGTCTGGTCTGTACATGAGGCAGGAATCGTAACATTCGTAGACATGCTTGCGGTCTTTCAGCTTGTAGTAGGCATCGCCCATCAGTATGTACATGTTGGTGAGGAGCTCCAGATTGGTGTTCTCGTCCACCTTCGTAAATCCTTTCTTATAGGTGTCAACTGCCAGTTGGGCACTATCTGTCTGATAGTAGGCAATTCCCAGATAGTAATAGTAAATGGGGTCGTTCACCGAATAGTCTACGACTGGTCGGCACACGTTTATTATCTCCATCGTGTCTTGTGCTTCCACTGCATAGTTCAGCAACATGCTTCGTGCCAGTTCGTTCTCGGGATTGATTTCGAGTATCTGGTTAAGCACAGGTTTCACTTCTTCTGCCGGCAACTTGAGTGTTGCCATGAACCGGGCATTCAGTTCCAGAATCTGGGTGTCAGCCTGTGGCATGGCCTGCACTTTCTTGAAGATTGAAATCAAATGATCCGGGTTTTGGTTTTCTTGCAGGTTCTGCATTACCAGACTGTTGAGGAAACGCAGTCGGGTGTCGTTGTCGAGTTTCGGATTCA
This sequence comes from Bacteroidaceae bacterium, assembly GCA_963640465.1. Lineage (GTDB taxonomy): Bacteria > Bacteroidota > Bacteroidia > Bacteroidales > Bacteroidaceae > Colivivens. The sequence continues at coordinate 10,922 of CAVHYP010000033.1, forward strand.
GACAGATTTTCTCTATCTGCAGGTTGTAGAGCGAGTCTTGGTTGGTTCTTGAATAGTAGTTCAGGATTGAAGCCATCAAGTACACATTGTTCGGATTCTCTTCCTCCACCTCTTTATATATCTTGAGTCCTTCTTCAAATCTGTCTTGTCCCACATAGAGGTCGCCCAAGAGCACTCTGTATCGTGGGTCGTTCGGATATTCGTCGGCAAGTTCGCTCATTTCTTTGAATGCTTTTTCCTCGTCTTTCATCTGCACGTAGGTGCGGAATTTTTCCATGCTCAGCTGTTCACTCTTGCCTTCCTTGACTTCCAGTCGGTCGAGGATCTTCACCACATTGTCGTAGTCTTGTTTCTGAGTATAGAGGTTTTCCAGCATAAGGAGCACGTCTTCCTTGTCGGGAAACTGCTTGGAGAGTGACTCGAGGACAGCGATGGCTTCGTCGGTCTTGTCCGAATTCACCAGTTGTTCCACCAGCGATTCCTTCATCCAGTAGTTGTCGGGATCGTATTCGGTGGCACGCTTGAGATAATCCATCGCGAGGCTGTCGTTTCTCATGTAGTTCCAGAACTGCGAGAGTTCTGCCAGGGCGGAAGCCGATTTGGGGTTGAGTTGAAGGCTATGACGGAACAGTTCGAACGCATCGGAGTTGTTGCCCAGTGTCAGTTGTCTATGCCCTTCGTACAGGAACAAGTCTGCCTTGTTTTCCTGCACTTCCTGCGCACAAATTATTTTGCTAGTCAGAAAAAAAATGCTGCCCAGTAGGAAAAATATTTTTTGTAGCTTATGGTTCTTCATACCGTCTGTTCTTTCACTCTATCGGGAGGGCTTTATTTTCCCGTGTGTCCGAAGCCTCCTTTTCCCCTCTCGGTCTCGTCGAGCACCTCGACTTGTTGCCAGGAAATCTGGTCACACTGTGCAATCACCATCTGCGCAATGCGGTCGCCGTCGTTGATGACAAATGGTTCCGACGACAGATTGATGAGGATGACGCACACCTCTCCCCGATAGTCGGCATCGATGGTACCGGGTGAGTTCAGCACCGTGATTCCTTTCTTTATTGCAAGTCCGCTGCGTGGGCGAACCTGTGCTTCATATCCTGCAGGCAAAGCCATGAACAGTCCTGTGGGGACGAGGCAACGCTGCAACGGATCCAAGGTTATCGGCTCCTGGAGGTTGGCACGCAGGTCCATGCCTGCAGACTGACTTGTCTCGTATGCCGGCAACTGATGATGTGATTTGTTTATTATCTTGACTTCCATAATTCGATACATTGCATAATTCCTTGCAAATTTACGAATTTATCTCCACACAGCAGCTACACTTAATACTTTTTTTGTCTTCGATATAATCTTGGCAATAATATCTCTCTGTGGTTGTTGATTAATTCAATTTTTTTTCGTAGATTTGCACCGTATTATCAAGAGGCAGACAAACGTGGACTGGAAACAACTGATTTCAAACAAACGATTGGGACAGGAAGACCTGCACAACAAGCGGAAAGACGACCGGACGGAATTTCACCGAGACTACGATCGTCTCATCTTTTCGTCGCCATTCCGCCGTCTTCAGAACAAGACGCAGGTGTTTCCTCTGCCGGGAAGCATATTCGTACACAACCGACTGACCCACAGTCTGGAGGTGGCAAGCGTAGGACGCTCGTTGGGTGACGACACATCCAGCCGCCTGTTGCAGCGGCATCCTGAACTGGCTTCCACCCATTTCAGTGAGTGCGGTTCCATCGTGAGCGCAGCTTGTCTGGCTCACGACATGGGCAATCCTCCGTTTGGACATTCTGGAGAACGAGCCATTGCATCGTTTTTCACTGAAGGCAACGGACTGAGATACCGCGACATGGTGACTGCCGAGCAGTGGAACGACTTGATTCATTACGAAGGAAACGCCAATGCCTTCCGTCTACTCACCCATCAGTTCAAGGGGCGTCGTCCCGGTGGATTCGTCATGACCTACTCCACATTGGCTTCAATCGTGAAATATCCGTTCACTTCGGGTCAGGCAGGCAAAAAGCAGAAATTCGGCTTTTTCCAGAGCGAAGTGCCGACATATAGGAAGATTGCAACAGAACTGGGCATACGCCAACTGAACGACGATGGAATCAATCCACGCTATGCGCGCTATCCGCTAGTCTATCTCGTGGAAGCAGCCGACGACATCTGCTATGAGATTATGGACATCGAGGATGCCCACAAACTGAAGATAATCTCTACCGACGAGACTTTCCATCTGTTGCTCGGATATTTCGACGAAGAACGGCAGAACAAGATAAAGAAAGTGTTGGACACAGTGGACGACCTCAACGAGAAAGTAGTCTACCTGCGCTCGTGCTGCATCGGTGCACTCGAGTCAGCCTGCGTCAAGGTGTTTGTAGAGCAAGAGGACGAGATTCTCAACGGCACATTCACTGGATCGCTGATTGACCACACCGACGAACGCATACGCACAGCCTACAGGGCATGCGAGAAGAAATCGTTTGAGAAAATCTACTTTAGCAAAGATGTGCTCGACATTGAGCTGGCTGGATATAAAGTGATAAGTACGCTTATCGACCTCTTTATCAATGCATCCATGAACCCTGACACGGCGTACTCGCGCCTACTGTTGGGCAGAGTGTCATCGCAGTACGACTTGTTGTCGGACGAACCATACGAACGCATCATGTCGGTGCTCGACTTCATCTCTGGCATGACCGATGTCTTTGCACTCGACCTCTTCCGCAAAATCAACGGAGAGAGCATTCCGATAATCTGAGAGGCAGTGGCAGACAAGATAAAGGCGGAATATCTGACAAGGCTAAGACAAGATATCTGAAAAGGTTGGGCTGAACGAGACAAGGTCTGGATGAAACTTCAAGCAAGGTCTGGACGAAGTATCAGACAATGTCGAGGCTAAACATACGAAACAAAAGGCGGAGCGCAGAGCGCTTACACCTTATTATATATCACATGGATATGCGCAAAGACATGACGTGTTGCGCAGTCGCAGTTCGGCACAATCGCAATGTGCCATGTGCATAAAACAGAGGTCAAGCATGGCTCTCTCCCTCATTTTGCTACACAGTAATAACTCTATTGTGCAATAATTGACAGAAAGAGCAATGTCGGCAACCAAAAAATTGCTACCTTTGTCACTTGGAATTTTATAATTATAAAATAGCAACTATGTTTAAAATCATTGTATTAGCAAAGCAGGTGCCAGATACACGCAACGTTGGTCCTGAAGCTATGACACCAGAAGGAACTGTCAACCGTGCAGCCCTTCCTGCAGTATTCAATCCAGAAGATCTGAATGCTCTCGAACAAGCTATACGCTTGAAAGAGCAACACCCGGGTTCAACGATCACGATGCTTACAATGGGACTTCCAAAGGCAACGGAAGTGCTGCGTGAAGGTTTGTATCGTGGCGCAGACAACGGTATATTGCTTACCGACCGTGCTCTTGGCGGTGCAGACACACTTGCAACCAGCTACTCACTTGCCCAGGCAATAAAAAAAATCGGCGACTATGACATCATTCTCTGCGGTCGTCAGGCCATCGACGGCGATACAGCCCAGGTAGGTCCACAAGTGGCAGAGAAGCTCGGACTTTCACAGATCACATATACGGAGGAAATCCTCGAGTGCACAAAAGAGAAAATCGTTGCACGCCGCCACATCGACGGAGGTGTTGAGACCGTTGAAGCCCCACTGCCAATCGTCGTTACAGTAAACGGAAGTGCAGCTCCTTGCCGCAGCCGCAACGTAAAGTGCGTCATGGCATATAAGAAGGCAGAGTTCACCACATGGGGTGCTGCCGACATCGATGCCGACCCAGCACAGATTGGCAAGGCAGGAAGTCCTACCAATGTGAAGGCAGTGAAGAGCATCGTTTTCAAGGCAAAGGAAACTAAGACTCTGACCTCAAGCGACGAGGATATTGATAACTTAATGAAAGAACTAATCGAAAGCAACACTATCGGATAATATGGACAGCGTATTTGTATATATAGAAATCGGTGAGGAAAACAAGATTGCCGATGTAAGTCTGGAACTTTGCACGAAAGGGCGCAAACTCGCAAACAGACTGGGAGTAAAGCTTGAATGTATATGTATAGGCAGCAATCTGAACGGTGTTGAAAAGGAACTCTATCCTTACGGCGTAGACCGTGTGCACATGTTCGACGACCCACGCCTCTTCCCCTACACATCACTGCCCCACACTTCAGCAGTAGTTAACCTCTTCAAGGAAGAGAAACCACAGATTTGCCTCCTTGGAGCAACAGTGATTGGCCGTGACCTCGGTCCGCGCGTATCAAGCGCACTTCACTCAGGACTGACAGCCGACTGCACCCAGCTCGAAATCGATGACTTCGACATGAAGGTGAAAGAAGGCGACACAATGATTACAAAGCACTACGACAACCAGTTGATGCAGATTCGTCCTGCATTCGGCGGATCAATCATCGCGACCATTGTCAATCCCGACCACCGTCCACAAATGGCAACAGTGCGCGACGGAGTGATGAAGCGCGAGATTTTTGACGAGAACTACAAAGGCGAAGTAGTGGCACACGAAGTAGGCAAGTACGTGCCTGAGACCGATTACATCGTGAAAGTGCTCGACCGTCATGTTGAAGCAGCAAAGCACAATCTGAAAGGTGCAAGCATCGTTGTTGCAGGTGGTTACGGAGTTGGAAGCAAAGAAGGATTCGATCTTCTGTTCAAGTTCGCCAAGGAAATCCATGCAGAGGTAGGCGCAAGTCGTGCTGCAGTTGATGCAGGCTGGATCGACCACGACCGTCAGATTGGTCAGACAGGTGTCACCGTCCGTCCTAAAGTGTATATTGCTTGTGGAATCAGCGGTGCCATCCAGCACATCGCAGGAATGAAGGAGTCAGGCATCATCATCTCAGTCAACAACGATCCCAACGCTCCAATCAACCAGATTGCAGACTACAATATCAACGGTAACATCGAGGATGTCTTACCAAAGCTCATCAAGTATTATAAATCAAATAACAAGTAAGTAGAAATGGCTAATTCATATACAGATATCCCTGAGATAAAGTTCCACATGGAGCATCCGATGATGCAACGCATCGTGGAGCTCAAAGAGCGCAACTTCGAAGACAAGGGAAAATACAATTATGCCCCGGAAGACTTCGAAGATGCAATGGACAACTACGACAAAGTCCTTGAAGTAGTAGGCGACATCAATGCCAACGTGATTGCACCAAACGCAGAAGACGTAGACCTTGAAGGTCCACACTGCGAGAACGGCCGCGTGCGCTACGCATCAAAAACCTACGACAACCTCGACGCAACACGCAAGGCTGGACTCAACGGAATGACAATGCCTCGTCGCTACGAAGGCTTGAATCTTCCAGTGACAGTCTACACTGCAGCCAACGAAATCGTCAGCGCAGGCGACGCAGGATTCGAAAACATTTGGTCACTCCAGGACTGCATCGAAACCCTCTACTGCTTCGGCAGCGAAGAGCAGCGTAAGAAATACATCCCACGCGTATGTGCCGGAGAAACCATGTCAATGGACCTCACGGAGCCAGATGCAGGTTCCGACCTCCAGTCAGTTATGCTGAAAGCCACTTACAGCGAGGAAGACGGATGCTGGTTGCTCAACGGCGTAAAACGCTTCATTACCAACGGAGACTCCGACATACACCTCGTGCTTGCACGTAGCGAAGAAGGAACACACGATGGACGCGGACTCTCAATGTTCATTTATGACAGGCAGAGCGGAGGTGTAAACGTACGCCGTATCGAGCACAAGCTCGGAATCCACGGAAGCCCTACATGCGAACTCACCTTCAAGAACGCAAAGGCAGAACTCTGCGGCGACCGCAAACTGGGACTCATCAAATACGTGATGTCGCTGATGAACGGAGCACGTCTGGGAATTGCTGCACAGTCAGTAGGTATCGAGCAGGCAGCCTATGAAGAGGCACTTGCCTATGCAAAAGACCGTCGCCAGTTCGGCAAGGAAATCATCAACTTCCCAGCCGTTTACGATATGATTGCCACCATCAAGGCAAAACTCGATGCCGGCCGCAGCCTGCTTTATCAGACAGCACGCTACGTAGACATCTACAAAGCACTTGAAGACATTGCACGTGACCGCCAGCTCACACCCGAAGAGCGCAAGGAATTGAAGGCATTCAGCCGCTTGGCAGATGCATTCACCCCACTTGCCAAAGGTATGAACAGCGAATTTGCCAATCAGTGCACCTACGATGCAATCCAGGTACATGGAGGAAGCGGATACATGGAAGAGTACAAGTGTCAGCGCATCTATCGCGATGCACGTATCACCAGCATCTACGAAGGAACAACCCAGCTCCAGACTGTAGCAGCAATCCGCTATGTGACCAACGGCACATACACAAACGTCATCAACGACATGCTTGCCGAAGTGAAGGACAATGCTGAATATGTAAGCTACGTAAGCCGCATCGAGGCAATGTCACAGAAATTGCAGGAGAGTATCGATTACGTGAAATCACAGGAAAGCCAGGATGTGCTCGATTTCTGTGCACGCAAGCTCTACGAAATGACAGCCTACACCATCATGTCTCTTCTCCTACTAAAAGACACTATCCGCAATGCTGAGCTCTTCAGCAAGAGCCTCGTAGTCTTCTTCAACCATGCCGAAGGAGAGATTGCACGTCATTACAGCTACATCCACAGCATGAACGTAGAAGTTCTTGAAAACTACAAATAAACAAGAACTCACAATCATACACAACTGCTGCCTATGGCCCTCCATAGGCAGCTTTTTTATGTGGCCATACTGATTGGTAGAAGACAGCTTTTTCCGAAAGCGTAACCATCCGAGAAGTGCCGACTTGCAAGGATTCCCGCAAATAGCGAACTTTGCCTCCATTACGGCTGACGATCGAGTGCAAATGTCTATGCTGTCGGAGATGGATGACCCATATTCCGGATGGCTGGCACACCCCAAAATTCCAAGCTCCACACTCTAGAACCTAAGTCCTTCTCGAGCCAGTTCTGACGGTTTAACGGGAGAAAACCCTATTTTTCGTAGGGAAATGCTCTACAAGTATAGGTAATTAACTTGGTGTACGCCATTAAAACAATCTAACTTTGCAGTGTCAAACAGACAAAGAACAAAATTATTAATCAATAAAGAATAGGAAAGGAAACAAGTTATGAAGAAAATGTTAGCAACTCTCGCAGCAGTAATCGTCAGTATCTCAATGTCAGCTCAAAGCCCAGTGGTGTATTACACTCCAGTAAACAAGACAATGGAAGTGGGTATCGGATTCAATCCGGTTTCACGCAAATGTATCTTGAGCATCCTGGAGGAGTCGAAGAAGAATGTTAACTTCTCGCTCGACATTCTGAACGGCAGTGGTGAAAGTGTAGGCAACACAACCAGTCTGCTCAACAACGGCAGAATAAACATCATCCCGAAGACAAAGAAGGTGAACTACTACACTTGCGACTATGAACTGACACGCGACCAGATAAACCGTATTGTTGAGGTGGCAAAGAACAACGACGTGGTAGTTATCAATGGTGTGGAACTCGACAGCAACCAGCTGGTAGGTTCTCTGAAGCAACTGAACGACAAGTGGTTCAAGCCTGAGAACGCAAAGATGAGGTTCATGCATCCTCGCCAGCCAAGAGATTTCAGAGGCTAAAGGCTGAAGCAAGAACCTAAAGGCTGAGGATAAATCCAGGACTAAAGATTGAAGCAAAAGTTCAAGCCCAAGGATTGGATTAAAAACGGAATCTCTAACACAGACATCAAAGTAAGCATCAACATAAGTACCAGCATAAAGCAACTACGAAGAACATAATTTGAGAATCATTGTAAGAATGGAAAGGGGTGCATCGGAACTGACCGGTGCACCCCTTGACTTTGACTGACGCAGGACTTCATGTCAGGACTTGCGTCACAATATTCTTGTTTTTTACTTTGCAATCTGATAGATGACAAATGTCTTGGCTGGAACGCTGAGTGAATAAGACGGAGCCGACACTGTGATTTCAGTAGTCTTAGGCTCGTATTTGTGGGGCTCGTCGAGTGTGTTCTCGCCATCGAGATTGTCGGTATGGAATGTGATGAGCTTGCCTTTGTGATCTCCCTTCATGCCCTTGAGGTTCAATGTCACGTCCTGTGCCTTGTCGCCCACATTCACAATCTTTACGTTGTAGTAACCAGTGTTCTTGTCGAAGTTGGCGCTTGCAAAGAGTCCGTCCTGGTCGTCGTTGCCTGCAACTGGTTTGCCATTCATTGTAAGGCTTACTACGTTTGTTCCCTTGGTCGTGGAATAAAGCTGCTGTACTTGGTAAGAGCAAGAGCGGAAAGAACGGAGGTTGTCGTACCAGATGAGGTCCGGACGCCACTGCCATCCGTCGATGTGTGCGAAGAGTGGTGCGTAGGTTGCCATTTCAACCACGTCGGCATTGCGCTCAACTCCAGTCATGAATGCTGCCTCGAGAAGTGCTGCCTCGAAGTGATTCCACTTCTTGCCACTTCCATGGCATGCATATTCTCCGGCAAACACTTTCGGACCTTTGCGTGAATAATTGTCGTAGCGGTTTCCGCTCTTAAGGAACCATTTCTCGTTGCGATAGAAATGCTCGTCGACAAGGTCTGCGCCAATCTTCACCATCTCTGGCCAAAGGAATTCGAAGTCTTTGCCCTCGCTGTTAGGACCGGATGTGCCTACAAGTTTGATGTTAGGATATTTCTTGCGTACCGGTTCGATGAATGGTTTCAGGTGGTCGACGTAAGTCTGTCCCCACTGCTCGTTGCCGATTGCCACATACTTGAGGTTGAATGGTGCTGGGTGTCCCATGTCGGCACGCAGCTTAGCCCACTGGTTGGTGGCTGGATCGCCATTGGCAAACTCGATAAGGTCGAGCACATCGTCGATGTATGGCTGGAGTTCATCGACTGGCACGTGGGCATTTTCTGTGTGATTCTGGAACTGGCATGCAAGACCTACGCTTACGACTGGAAGTGCTGTAGCTCCGATTTCTTCACACAAGAGAAAATATTCATAGAATCCGAGTCCGTAGCTCTGATAATAGTCGGGGAAGAAACGATAATCGAAGGTGTAGTGCCAACGGTTTTCGTTGAGAGGACGATTCTCAACTGGACCCACGGAGTTCTTCCACTGGTAGCGTGAGTTGAGGTCGGTTCCCTCCACGATACATCCGCCGGGGAAGCGGAATACGCCAGGCTTGAGGTCGGCAAGTGCCTGTGCAAGGTCTTTGCGCATACCGTTCTCATGTCCGTTGAAAGTGTCGACAGGGAAGAGGCTTATGTGCTCGAGGTCGACCACTGCACTGCCACGGCTGAGCATTACACGCAGTGTACCCTTGTCAACAGTCTTTGAAGACTTCAGCACCACGGTGTATTTCTTCCATTCCTTGCTGTCGATGGTAACTTCTTGCTCGGTGAACTGCTGTCGCTCGTCCATGGTGTTTGGATCGCAGAGCATTATGCGGATTTTGCCTGTTCCACCTTCTGGGACTCTTGCCCATACGGAGAAGCGGTATTCATCGCCTTTCTTATATCCAATTCCGAAGAATCCTTCGTTTTCTACACCCGAGAATTTGTCGCTGTGTCCGCTGTAGCCTACGCGGATGTAGTGTGGGTTCTTGTTGAACGGACCGTCGTTCTTGAGGTTCACGTTTCCGAATTTCTTCCACCCCATGTAGTTGTCGGGGAATTCGAATGACCGGTTCTTCACCAGTTCGCCGTAGAGGCCTCCGTCAGCAGCGTAATTGATGTCCTCAAAGAAAATTCCGTAGAGAGTGGACGGGATGGCAGCTCCCATCTTCTTTGGGGTGATGTTGAATTCGTGAGTCTGAGCGTTCAGATTCATCGAGCCAATGGCAAGAGCCAAAGCTAAAGTAAGTTGTTTCTTCATATTCGTTATATTGAGTTTTGTTCTACACTGTTGTGACTGGTCGAGATGATTCACTTTCCAAAGTCGCTGCAAATATAGGCAAATAAATTCTTTTGGGCAATTTTTCTTCATCACATTTTGCAAAATCAGTAGCGAAAGACCAGTTTGCATGAACCAAAAAGCTGCGAGGGCAAATTTTGGAAGCAGTTCCAAACTCAGAAATCATTCGAAGTAAATTTTGGATGGACAAGTTTGACGCCGGACGCTTCATATAACTTTGTCATTGCACATTCTATAATGGCATGGGATGTTGCAAAATCAATAAAATGGTGCCGGCACAAAAAAAACGGTTGAATTATTTGCTTTTGTTTTGTCAAAAATATAACTTTGCACATCGAAAATCAAGAATCAATTTTTTTATTAAAACAAATAGGTAATGAAGAATTCAATTGTAACATTTCCAGTACCGGCAAATGAGCCGGTCAAGAGCTATCTTGAGGGTAGTCCCGAACGAATTGCACTCGATGCCGAACTGAAGCGTCAGCACGACACAGTACTCGACATTCCACTTATCATTGGCGGTAAGGAAATCCGTACTGGCAACACTGCGGATGTTGTTTGTCCTCACGACCACAAGCATGTCCTCGCCCACTATCACAAGGCAGGAGAGAAGGAGATAAAGATGGCAATCGATGCTGCAATGGCAGCTCGCAAGGAGTGGGCAAACACAGACTGGACTGTTCGTGCAGCTATCATCATGAAGTGTGCCGAACTGCTTGCCACCAAGTATCGTCCAATCCTCAACGCTGCTACAATGTTGGGACAGAGCAAGAATATCTTCCAAGCAGAAATCGACTCAGCTTGTGAGACCATCGACTTCTTCCGCTACAATGTTCACTATGCCTCAAAGCTCTACAGTATACAGCCAAAGAACGGCAACGGCGTGATTGACAATACTGAATACCGTCCACTCGAGGGGTTTGTATTGGCAGTTACTCCATTCAACTTCTCTTCAATTGCTTGTAACCTCAACATGACTCCGGTATTGATGGGTAACACCACAATCTGGAAGCCATCATCAACTGCAATCCTGTCAAACTACTACCTTATGCAGTTGTTCAAAGAGGCTGGACTTCCAGACGGAGTTGTAAACTTCGTTCCAAGCCGCGGTTCAGAGATTGGCAAGATTTGCTGTGCAAGCAAAGACCTCGCAGGAATCCACTTCACAGGTTCAACAGGCACATTCCAGACTCTCTGGAAGTCGGTTGGCGAGAACATCGAGAAGTATGTAAGCTATCCACGCCTTGTAGGTGAGACTGGTGGTAAGGACTACATCTTCGTTCACCCATCTGCAGATATCGACGCTGTTGCACACGCTGCATTCACCGGTGCATACGAGTATCAGGGACAGAAGTGCTCTGCTGCCAGCCGTATGTACATTCCAAAGAGCTTGTGGGGACCAGTGCTTGACAAGATGAAGAAGTTTGCAAGCGAAGTGAAGATGGGCGACGTGATGGATTGCCAGAACTACATCAACGCAGTCATCGACGAAACTTCATTCGACAATATCGCTTCTTACATTGAATATGCAAAAGCATCAAAGGAAGCAAAGATTGTCATGGGCGGCAACTACGACAAGAGCGTTGGTTACTTCGTAGAGCCAACGGTAATCGAGACTACAGACCCACACTTCAAGACAATGGAAGAAGAAATCTTCGGCCCGGTACTCACCGTTTATCCATACGATGACGACAAGGTTGACGAGGCAGTGAAGTATTGCGACACTACTTCTCCATACGGACTTACTGGTTCCGTATTCGGTCAGGACCGTCTCGCAGTCGAGAAAATTTCCGACGAGTTGTGCTACACAGCAGGAAACTTCTATGTGAACGACCGTCCAACAGGTGCAGTAGTTGGTCTGCAGCCATTCGGTGGCAGCCGTGCTTCCGGTACAAACGACAAGGCCGGTGGTGAATTCAACCTCATCCGTTGGGTTCTCCCACGCGTAATCAAGGAAACTTTGGTTCCGCCAACAGACTATCGCTACACTTACATGAAATAATATAAAGTGTAAAAAAACAGACAAATCCCCTCTTCTGATCAGGGAGAGGGGGTTTCCTTTTTTGATACCTTTTTTCACCCCATCAATTAATCCAAAATGAAACATACCTTATTATCATGCATAGCCTTAGGCATGTGTTCTTTGCTGAGTCAGGCACAGACAATAAGTACTCCGCCTGCAAACCTTGGTCTTGACGCATACTACGTGAAGTATATGAACTGCAAAGGCATTCATATCGTTACGGGTGACAAGGCGCCCGACAGCTGCATGGCCAAAGTATACAAGCAGATTGATGCCATGACAAGCATGCTGTCAGATGAAGTCCTGAAAAAGATTATCAGCTACAATCCGCGCATTGTGGTCATGGGACGTTACGAAGGAATAACCGAACTGCCGGAATACAAGGACTATCCGGGAATCCAGCCCTACTGGGACATCCATTTCCGTGGAATGGCAGCTACGGAAGACTTGCCAGTGACTCTTGCCGCAGAAGAGAATGTGCTTGCTTATCAGATTGACCCCAATTATGCAGAAGACATCCTTGTGAAGTATTTTGCCAAGACAATATTCAATCTTGGAATCAACAAGGTTTATCCGGCTGCAGAGAAACAACTGTTTGACCTGCACACGAAAGCCGTTAGGGAAGGCAAATACCACGACACATATTCTGCCGGCAACATGCTCGACTATTTCGCAGAAGGAGTTCAGGACTGGCTTGATGTCAATGCCGAGGCACCACTGCCAAACGGAGAGCACAACTGGGTGAACACAAGAGACGAACTGAAGAAATATGATGCAGGACTCTACGATTTCATCGCTAAATACTTTGATGCCGGCGTATCGTACTGCAGCAACCATCCGAAAGTAAACCTCTACAAGAAAAACGATGTCAAGGCATACAAGAAAATCAACAAGGAGAAGAAGCTGAACATCGATGTGCCGGAATGTAAGATTGAATCCGTATCGGCAGAGTTGGCTTCACGCCTCCACCTCGACACGAAATTCTACAAGAAACACGTGGACTGCAACGGAATCCACATCCTGTCATCCGATCAGGTGCCCGACAGCGCTGTTGCGCAGGCATACAAGACTGTGTATTGCATGACAAGCATGCTGCCCGACGAAGTGCTCAAATGCATGGCAAAGGTCGATACAAGGGTTGTGGTCATGGGACAGAAGGAGGTGACCATTCAGGTGCCCGAGCACAGCGAAATGAAGCACGACCGCAGCCTCAACTGGAACCTGCGTGCACGCGGACTGGGCGGAACTCTCGAAGAACCTATCACGTCGTGTGCTGAAGAGAATATCATGGCTTATCCTTGGGACAAATATCATGCCGAGGACATCCTTATCCATGAATTCTCACACTCCATCCATCTGATTGGTATTCTGCAGGTAGACCCAACCATCAACGACCAGCTCCAGGACCTATTGACGCAGGCGCTGAAGGAAGGCAAATGGAAGGACACTTATGCCGGAACCGTGTATGAGGAATACTGGGCAGAGGGAGTTCAGGACTGGTTCAACGTCAACGCTGAAGTAGCAGCGCCCGACGGCAAGCATAATCCGGTCAATACAAGAGAGGAACTCAAGAAGTACGACCCGCGTCTTTACAAGCTCATCTCAAAGTATTTCCCTGAGACAAATGCCCAGATTGGCAAACACAAGAAGGTGAACAACTATAAAATCAAATAACAAACACAGTCGGCTGGTTCCGTGAAATCCAATGGAAAGGATGAGCGGTGGAAATTTATAGGGGACCGTTCCGAATACATATCCAGATTTCACAGAATCAGCTATTAACCATTCCTAATTAATAAAGCCATGTATAGGATTACTGATCATCCCATCCTGGATCTTCCAGAAGAAGTCCTTGTGGAATTTTTGTATGAAGGCCATACTGTTGTAGGGCAGAAAGGGAAGACAATTGCAGCTGCTCTCCATCAGGCAGGTTTCCCGGTTCACAGTCATAGTCTGACCGGCAGAAACAGAAGCCTCGGTTGTGGCATCGGCAAGTGTGGTGCGTGCGAGATGCTTGTCGACGGACAGATTCGCCGTATCTGCATCACCAATGTCGACGGTGTGAAAGAGGTGCGCGAGATTCCGAAAGGGTATGAGCCGCCATACTCTGAAAACCCACAGAAGGAAGTAAAGATTTACAAGACCAAAGTTGCAATCATCGGTGCCGGACCTGCAGGTCTTGCTTGTCGTGAGAAACTGAATGAACTGGGCATCGATAATCTTGTGATTGACAGCAATGCATCAATCGGCGGTCAGTTCAATATGCAGACCCACCAGTTCTTCTTCTTCGAGAAAGAGCGCAAGTTCGGCGGCATGCGAGGTTTCGACATTGCAAAGACTCTTGCCGGCGACAATCAGGAAGGAATATTGCTGAACAACACCGTATGGGATTTGCTCGAAGGAAAGCGAGTTGCACTGAAGAATATCGTAACCCAGGAAATCAGTTATGTGGATGCCGACCAGTTGGTGGTCGCCACTGGAGCCGTTCCATTTATGCCGTCATTTGAAAACGATGATGTGCCGGGAGTCTACACTGCTGCTGTGTTCCAGAAGATGATGAACCAGGAACAGACATTGCTTGGCAAGAAAGTACTGACAGTAGGCGCAGGCAATATCGGTTACCTGACCAGCTATCAGGCAGTGCAGGCTGGTGCCACAATCAAGGCAATCATTGAGGGAATGGACCATGAGGGCGGTTTTCCAGTCCAGGCAAACCGTGTGCGTCGTCTTGGTATTCCAATCATCACATCACATGTCCTGTTGAAGGCTTTGCCAAACGATGACCATACTGGAATCAGGGGTGCAGTGGTAGCTGAATGCAAGAACTTCAAGCCGATACCAGGCACAGAACGCGTGATTGACGACATCGACATAATAAACATCTGTACTGGTCTGATGCCGGACAACCAGCTCCTGACCAAGGGCAAGGACGTGTTTGGCAGATTCACCTACGGCTGTGGCGATGCCATACGCATTGGCGAAGGAACAAGTGCAGTGCTGCGCGGAAAGCAAGTCGCATTTGAAGTGGCTCAGGACGCAGGCGTACGCTATGACTACAACGAATATCTTGAAGTGTCAAGACAGTACATCGACTCTCAGCAGCGCCCGGTACGCATATTGGAACAGACCAATCTGCCAAGCAGGGAGCGTCAGGAAATCAAACCGTTTGTACAGATTGACTGTCTCTATGGCTTTGCTTGCAATCCGTGTACTTTCTCCTGTCCGCAACATGCCATCACAAAACTGTCCACATCAAGCGTGCCTGTAGTCGACTACGATAAGTGTATCGGCTGTATGCAGTGCGTCAACCATTGCCCGGGACTTGCCATCTTCGGCTACGACAAGAAAAACAACAAGGTGTTCCTGCCTGTTGAATACAATGTCAGCGAAGGTTGCGAAGTAGACCTTGTCAACAACAATGGTGCGCCGGTAGGTGTGGGCAAGATTGAGAAGGTGCTGAAAAAGGACAACAAGACCAATATTGCAAGAGTGAAGGTGGAAGAGGCTACAGCCTTGACTGACATAAAGGGCTTGATTGTAAGGACAAAGGAGCCCGAGCACATCCAGCCAAGGGCACTCGACGAGAAAGCGGCAGAGGAAGCTCCATCATACGTTTGCCATTGCGAGGATATCGACATAAAGAAGATTCTTGAAGTTGTGGGCGACCGCAAGTTCATTTCCGTCGATGAGCTGAAGCATGTAACCCGTATGGGTATGGGACCATGCCGCGGAAAACGCTGTGTGCAGCGTGCACGCCAGATGTTACGTTCTTACGGAGTGGAGCTCACCGGCGAATCAACTCCACGTGCACCGCTTGCCAACCAGTTGACTCTTGGCGATGTCTACAATGCCAAGGCAAAGGAAGTGTTTGAGTATACACGCACGTCAAGCCGTCCGAAAGAAGAACACGTTGAGGTTCTGATTGCAGGTGGCGGCATGGCAGGAAGCGCCCTGTTCCGTTATTTTGCAGAGGCAGGCAAAAAACCGGTGCTCATCAATCACGACAGAGGTTCATCGTGGAGATGTATCGGCGGCGGACGTCCGGCGTTCTCCAACCCAGACATCTCTGATATTGCCAACCATGCACTTGAGATATTCAAGGACGACCAGGCACACTGCAACATCGACCTGAAGATGACACGCTACATCAACCTTGTACACGACGACGCAACCTACAAGTCACTTGATGCGTCGCGTGCATGGAGTGATGCTTATATGATTGACCGCAAAGATTTCCAGAAGGAGATTTCCCCACAATGGAACGTGAACAATAAGGCATATTCACATGCCCTCATATCCAACGGTTGCTGGCAGGCAACACCGGGAAAGACCATTGAATACGTACGCACAGTGGCGATCCAGCACGGAGGCGTACTCATGGAGGATTGTGAGTTGATTCATGTGGAGAAGAATTCTGACGGATACAAGGCATTGGTGAAAGCTCATGACGGCAAGTACATCGAGTTCACCTGCGACCATTTCGTCAATTCCATGGGTTATGGCAGTGAGAAGTTCACCGATATGCTTGGTATCGACACCCAGCTTTATCCGGTGAAACACCAGGCATTCATCACACGCCGCTTGCCGAACCTTGGACCAAACGGTGACTCACTCGACATGATTATCGACCGCCGTCACTACAAGGGATTCAATGCAGTCTACGGACAACAGTTCCTGCACACAGGCCAGATCATCGGTTGTGCATCGCCCGACTGCGATTCAGCAGAGGCAGGCAAGAACCTCAAATACAACAGCAAGGAATTCCTGCAGATTGTGAGCGAAGTCTTTGCCGACTGGATTCCAAACCTTGCATCAGTAGGTTTCCATGCCACATGGGCAGGCTACTATATCGAGCCACGCTACATTGTAGACCCGGAAGTGGGATTGCTCACAGGTTTGCGCGGACACGGCTTCATGTTGAGCCAGTATCTTGCCAAACTGTATGTGGACAAGTATCTCGGAAAATCAGTTCCGTCCTACATGAAAGACTTGGCACTTACAGGCAAGGGACTTAGCGAGAATGCCTTCCAGTAATCTGCATATTGATATCTTTCAGATACAAGGATTTCAGATACAAGGACTTGTGGGCCAAACATCCACAGCTCAATAATACGACAGCCCTATAAGAACAACAATGTCTTATAGGACTGTTTTTTATGTTTGCATTTCACGAAAACGCTTCCATCTGTACTTGTTCAATATTCCTCGTGCTAATCCAAAACTTTCATTTATTTTCTATTCGAAAAGTCTTGAATCGCCTCGTCTATGACTTTCAAGCAGGACTTATAAGGACCGTTTTTATGGGGCTGTCATGTTGTACAACATGAGGTCGTATGAACGTACAGCATGAGGTGCTATAGTTGTACAACATGAGGACCTATAGTTGTACAGCATGAGAAGGCGCCCTCTCGAATCACTACTTTTTATGAATGAAAGTGAACGTAGGATGAATATTTATGAACGTGGAATGAACGAAAGTGAATGAGTGGTGCGAGTTATGTTAGTAGTCAGCTTTCTCTGAAAGATCTACGATTAAGCTCGAGCGACAGCTCGCAATGTTTGTTCGTTCGAACGTAAGTTCGCTTTAGGATAGGAGTCAGCTCTCTCCGAGAGCGTAGACGATAACACTCTTTGCTTACTACCATTTCCATGCCACATGCAACAATTTTTTCAAAAATTATTCGTCATAAGCGTTGCATTGATAAAAAAGTTTGTATATTTGCAATCGGATTGCGAGCAAGTCCATCAGTTCGGGTGTCACTGCCCGTCCTGCAGACAAGCAAACATTCCAAGCCTCAGTTCACGCCGAGCCTTTAGTGGAGCATAAACTACACGACAAGGAGATGGGTGGGTAACGAGGCATAACATAATGAAGGCGTTTACTTGACG
>CAVHYP010000034.1:0-7146 GCA_963640465.1 Bacteroidaceae bacterium
GCCGCACATCATAGCTTCGGAGCCGTCGTTATTGAATATTCGCATTGAGAAGTCTGCCACCGGGGATTTGTCGATGAGGATGAGTCCGTCAGACCCGATACCGAAATGGAAGCGGCTCCAGTCGATTGAAAATTTTACAGGGTTAGCAATTGGATTGTCGGGCAAATAGACATAGATGTAGTCGTTGCCAGCCCCATGCATCTTGGTGAAATGAATTTCGTACTTCATTGTTGTGTGTGTTTATGAGGGTGTTTATAATAAGACCGCCTAAGCCTATGTAAGAACTTAAGCGGTCTGTGATAATTAATGGTTTATGGATAATCTACTTTTTAACCGAGCATGCTCAAGAGGAATCCTGCTGCAACGGCAGAACCAATCACACCGGCAACGTTTGGTCCCATGGCGTGCATCAACAGAAAGTTGTGAGGATCTGCCTTCTGACCTTCTGTCTGACTCACACGCGCTGCCATTGGCACGGCTGAAACTCCGGCTGAACCAATGAGCGGATTGATTTTTTCCCTGAGGAACAAGTTCATGAGTTTGGCAAGCAGTACGCCACCGGCTGTACCCATACCGAATGCAACGATTCCCATGCAGAGAATACTGATGGTCTGGACGTTGAGGAAGGACTCTGCTGTCGCTGTGGCTCCAACGGTTGTACCAAGGAAAATCACAACGATGTTGTTGAGCTCATTCTGAACAGTCTTGCTCAAGCGCTCTACTACACCACTTTCTCTGAACAGGTTACCAAGCATGAGGCAACCTACGAGGGATGCTGCAGAAGGAAGGATCAATGCGATGATGATGGTTACGATGATTGGGAAAAGTATCTTCTCAGTCTTTGACACCGTACGCAGCTGCTTCATCTTTATCTCACGCTCTTTCTGTGTTGTCAGCCAACGCATAATTGGAGGCTGGATAACCGGTACCAATGCCATGTAAGAGTAAGCTGCCACGGCAATAGGGCCGAGAAGATGTGGAGCCAACTTTGATGTCAGAAAAATTGCTGTCGGACCATCGGCACCACCGATAATACCTATTGAAGCCGCCTCTTGTGGAGTAAAACCGAGAAGGTGGGCTGTGATGAAGGTGGTGAAGATACCAAGCTGGGCTGCAGCACCAAGGAGCAAGCTCTTTGGATTGGCAATCAGCGGACCGAAGTCGGTCATTGCACCTACTCCAATGAAGATAAGACATGGATAGACTCCTGCCTTGACTCCGATGTAAAGCCAGTCGAGCAAACCGCCATCTTTCATTATGGTGAGATAGTTATGGTAAGTTTCCTGATTGTTCTCATCAAGGAAGTTCGTCCAAAGCTGAGAATCGTAAAGTCCTGCTCCGAGGAAGTTCGTGAGCAACATACCAAATGCGATTGGCAGAAGGAGCAATGGCTCATATTTCTTGACTATAGCGAGATAGAGAAGAATACAAGCAATGATTATCATAACGAAGGTTTTCCAACCGTCGCCTTCGAATATCTGTACGAGCCCCATGTCGTTGAAGAACTTCAGCATTGTCTCGCCAAAATCGAAGTTCTGATTTGAATCGGGAGCAGCTGACGCCCCAACAGTCACGAGCATAAGCGTACAGAAAAGACAAAACATTTTGGATATATGTCTCATGTGATTTAACCTATTTCTACGAGAGCATCACCTACGTTCACTGATGCGCCCTGTTGTACAAGAACATTCTTAACGGTGCCATCCCATTCAGAAACGATGTCGTTTGCCATTTTCATAGCCTCGAGTACTACCAATACTTCACCCTTCTTTACAGACTGACCAACTTTCACACTGACAGAAGTAATGGTGCCTGGCAGTGGAGCAGAAATAGTCTTACCGCCGACTGATGCTGGCTTTGGAGCTGGAGCAGCAGTTGGTTTCGGAGCTGGAGCAGCCTTCTTTGGAGCAGCAACTGGTTTTGGATCAACAACTGGAGCAGCAGAAACAGCGCCTTCGAGCTCAACCAATACGTCGCCCTGATTTACTGACTGACCGATCTGGGCACCGATTGCCTTCACTGTACCGTCAGCCTCAGCGGTAATGTTGTTCTCCATCTTCATTGCTTCCATGATCATCACTACATCACCCTTCTTCACTTGCTGTCCTACGGAAACAAGAATCTTTGTGATGTTACCTGGCAGTGGAGCAGTAATCTTTGCCTGAGCAGCAGAGACTGCCTTAGGTGCAGCAGATGCAGCTGGTGCAGCAACAGCAGATCTGAATGCTGGAGCAGCTGAAGTCTCGTGTTCTATTTCCACGCTATATGCTGTACCATTAACGGTTACCTGAACTTGATTTTCACCTTGCTCCTCAACAGAAGCTGTGTAGTCCTTGCCGTTTATTTTAAATTTGAAATCCTTCATTTGTATTTTGCTATAATGTAATTATTATAAATGTGGGTTTAATTCATGATGCCATGCTGAGAAGTCATTGTGCTTAATTGTAATAACACCGCTCTCAACGTCATGAACGTTCTGATAATATAAATACAGAGCTGTTGCGATGGCTGCCTTCTCTACCTCTGATGCAGAGGTTGCGGGAGCGACAACTGCGGCAGTAGCCTGGACTTTTGGTACGGATGCATTCCCGCTCTTCTTCGTTTTTGCAAAGACATTGAAGAGAGAGAGAATGAAGATAATGAGTGTCAGTATGACAAACACTATCGCAATACCGATACCGGTTTCCATCCATACATTTCCCCAATTTACTTCAGCTAATGGAATAATCATATTTGTCTGTACTTTTTAGAGTGGAATATTACCATGTTTCTTCGCAGGATTGGAGAGTTTCTTGTCCTGGAGCTGTGCCAAAGCACGGATTATACGGAAACGGGTGTTGCGTGGCTCAATGACATCATCGATGTAGCCATACTTGGCTGCATTGTATGGATTGGCAAAGAGATTTGTGTACTCGTCTTCCTTCTCCTTGATGAACGCAGCTGCATCTTCGCCTGCCTCTTTCTTTGCCTTTGCCTCTTTTGCATACAACACAGCGGCTGCACCTGCTGCACCCATAACTGCGATTTCTGCTGATGGCCAAGCATAGTTGAGGTCACCACGGAGCTGCTTGCAGCTCATGACGATGTGGGAACCACCGTAAGACTTGCGCAGAGTGACTGTAACCTTTGGAACTGTGCATTCTCCGTAAGCATAGAGCAATTTTGCTCCGTGAAGGATAACGGCATTGTACTCCTGACCTGTACCTGGAAGGAATCCAGGAACGTCGACAAGTGTTACGATTGGAATATTGAATGCATCACAGAAACGTACGAAACGTGCAGCCTTGCGTGAAGCATTGCAGTCGAGCACTCCGGCAAGTGCCTTTGGCTGGTTGGCAACGATACCTACTGATTCGCCGTTGAAACGTGCGAAACCGATGATGATGTTGCGTGCGTAGTTCTTCTGAACTTCGAAGAATTCACCATTGTCGACTACTGCTGCAATTACCTCATACATGTCGTATGGTTTGTTTGGATTGTCTGGGATAATCTCGTTCAGGTAATCTTCCATACGGTCGATCGGGTCTGTACACTCAACACGTGGAGCCTTCTCGAGGTTGTTTTGTGGGATGTAACTCAAGAGCTGCTTGATCATTACCATTGCCTCTTCCTCGGTTGAAGCTGTGAAATGAGTGACACCTGACTTTGTTGAGTGAACTGAAGCGCCACCAAGGTCTTCCTGTGACACTACCTCACCAAGTACAGTCTTAACAACTGCAGGTCCTGTAAGGAACATGTAAGAAGTGTTTTCCATCATGAGAGTGAAGTCTGTCAGTGCAGGTGAATAGACTGCTCCTCCGGCACATGGACCGAAGATTCCGGAAATCTGTGGGATAACTCCACTGGCAAGAATATTGCGCTCGAAAATTTCCGAATAACCTGCAAGTGCGTTGATACCTTCCTGAATACGTGCACCACCCGAATCGTTAAGCCCGATGACTGGGGCACCTACCTTCATGGCTGCATCCATGACCTTGCAAATCTTCAGAGCCATTGTCTCAGACAATGATCCTGCGTTTACTGTAAAGTCCTGTGCAAATATATAGACGAGACGTCCGTTGATTGTACCTGAACCGGTTACAACACCATCGCCGTCGAACATCTTTTTCTCCATTCCGAAGTTGTGACATCTGTGAGTGACGAACATGCCCATTTCCTCGAAACTACCTTCATCAAGAAGCAAGGCAATACGCTCACGGGCTGTGTACTTACCCTTGTCGTGTTGCTTCTGAATAGCTTTTTCTCCTCCGCCCAAGCGTGCTTTCTCACGCTTTTCAACAAGCTCTTTGTTCTTTTCTAATTGAATACTCATTGAATTAATGATTAAAATGATAATTAGTTCTTTTGTTCAACATTACTTCTTTGGTTCACAAAGTTCTGTAAGGATACCTGCAGTTGATTTTGGATGAAGGAATCCAATCATCATGTTCTCTGCACCTGGACGTGGGGCTTTGTCGATGAGGCGGATTTCCTTGCCCTCACACTCAACGAGTGCTTCAGCGACTCCGTCTTCTACTGCAAAAGCAACGTGGTGAACACCCTTACCACCTTTCTCGAGCCATTTTGCAACAGCTGAGTCAGGTGATGTCGGCTCAAGAAGCTCAAGTTTTACTTCACCTACCTTCAAGAAGGCTGTCTTCACTTTCTGGTCTGGGACTTCTTCTACTGCGTAGCATTTCAGACCGAGTACGTTCTCAAAATAAGGGAGCACTGCATCGATGCTCTCAACACCTATTCCAAGGTGATCTATACGTGAAATCTTCATTTTGATTGAAATTTATAATTTGGTTGTTTCTATATAGTCTCGTTTTTGTTTCGCCATAACATGGCATTTGTTCTAATTGCAAAGCATTTCTACCATGTAAAAGGACGCTCAAATTTACTCATTATTTATTGAATAAGGAAAGCATCAGCGCAAGTTTTGCAATTTATTTACAAAATTCCCTTGCTTGAAGGCAGTTCATACTTGAAAATGTCACGTCGAATTGCCATTTTCACAGCTCTTGCCACCGCTTTGAAGATGCCTTCAATCTTATGGTGTTCGTTCGTTCCCTCTGCCTTGATATTGAGATTCATCTTGGCGGCATCGCTGAATGACTTGAAAAAATGGAAGAACATCTCTGTCGGCACATCGCCCACTGTTTCTCTCTTAAAGTCTGCCTGCCACACAAGCCACGGACGACCACCGAAATCAAGGGCAACACAGCAACGGCAATCGTCCATAGGAAGTACATATCCGTAACGCTCGATGCCGCGCTTGTTGCCAAGGGCTTTCAGCAGACATTCGCCGAGGACTATGCCTGTGTCTTCAATGGTGTGGTGCTCATCGACGTCAAGATCTCCCTTCACTTTCACTTCGAGATCTATACCTCCATGCTTGGATATTTGCTCCAGCATGTGGTTGAAGAAACCGAGTCCGGTGTCAATGCTGCATTTACCAGTTCCGTCCAGATTCATCCTGACGTAAACGTCCGTTTCTTTTGTCTGCCTGTGTTTTTCCGCCACCCTCTCTCCTGCATAGACAATTTCTGTTACCTTCTTCCAGTCGTCGACATAGATTTTCCATTCGTCCGCATTTTCGGAAGCAGCAGAACCATTGAACCGACTCTTGAGTATCAAAGCCTTGCAGCCGATATTGCGTGCCAGTTGGGCATCTGTCTCACGGTCACCTATCACAAAACTGTTGGCGAGGTCGTACCCACCTGCAAGATATTTGGTAAGCATCCCAATGCCGGGCTTTCGTGTCGGAAGGTTTTCTTCGGGAAATGACTTGTCAATCAATATGTCGTCGAACGTCATGTCCTCTGTGCTCAGGGTGTGGAGCATGAGATTCTGGAATTCCTCGAATCTCTCAGTTGGATAAGCCGGAGTACCAAGTCCGTCTTGGTTGGAAACCATGACAAACTCATAGTCCGTGTTCTGACGCAGGAAACTCAAACTGCTGATAGCATGTGGGAGGAAACGGAATTTTTCTATCGTGTCAATTTGTTCGTCGGCAGGTTCTTCAATGATTGTTCCGTCCCTGTCTATAAATAAAGCTCGCTTCATAAAAGATTCATTTGTATTGTCGCAATGCACTGAGCAGTTGTGAGTTTTCTTCTTTGGTTCCTATCGTGATACGCAGGCAATCGCCGCATAACACCACTGAATTTCGGTTACGCACCACTATGCCTTTGTCTATCAAGTAATCGTATGTAGAATTGGCGTCAACCATCTTTGCGAGGAAGAAGTTTGCATCCGAAGGATAAATCTTCCTACAGATGGGCAGTTGCGAAAATGCCTGCATCACCGTGGTTTTCTCCTCAAGAATCATGTTGATGTGTTTGTACACCGTTACCAGTTCATTCTTCAGCAAATCCTTTGCCTTGTTCTGAGTCAACAGATTGACGTTGTAAGGATATTTCACTTTGTTGAACAACGAAATGATTTCGGGCGAAGCAAATGCCATACCGAGACGGATAGCAGCGCAACTGAATGCTTTGGAAAAGGTGTTGAGCACAATCACGTTCTGGTACTTCTGTATATCAAGTCGCAGAGGCCTCTGCTTTGAGAAATCGGCATAAGCCTCGTCAACAACCACAATGCCGGCAAAACCGTTTATCACCTTGATTATTTCGTCCCTGCAGATGTCGTTTCCCGTAGGATTGTTCGGGGAACAGATAAACACAACTTTGGTGTGGTCGTCACAAGCATCCAGAATATTGTAGGCATTCATCTGGAATTTATCGTCGAGCGACACTTTTCTGTACTCCACATCATTGATGTCGGCACACACCTCATACATTCCGTAAGTCGGGGCGATAGCAACAACATTGTCCAGGCGCGGTTCACAAAACACACGGAATACCAAGTCGATGGCCTCATCCGAGCCGTTGCCCAGGAATATGCTGTCCGATGGCACTTGCTTGACCTCTGAAATCATCTGTTTCAGTTCTTCCTGCAAAGGATCGGGATAGCGGTTGTAGGGCGAGCCATAAGGACTTTCGTTGGCATCGAGAAACACCGATGCCGCCTTTCCCTTGTATTCGTCACGAGCCGAACTGTAAGGCTTTAGTTTCTGTATATTCTTTCTTACTAAATCTTCTAATACAAACATGATGTTCTGATATTTTCCTATTGAAGAAACGCTGTTATGATATTTAATCT
>CAVHYP010000034.1:7156-28439 GCA_963640465.1 Bacteroidaceae bacterium
ATCTAATGCTGACCGTGCATCCGATATTTAATCTAATGCAGATTATGCTGGCTTCAAGTTATTTTCGGTTTACATCTTCCATGCGGCAAACCATTGCCTGACGATGGGCATCTAGTTGTTCGGATTTAGCCATGACTGCCACTGCATTGCCGATATTCCTTATGCCCTCAGCAGTAATCTCCTGGAAGGTGATCTTACGGATAAAGCTGTCGAGCGACACTCCGCTGTAAGCCTTTGCATATCCGCTGGTAGGCAGTGTGTGGTTGGTGCCCGAAGCATAGTCGCCTGCACTCTCACATGAATAATTGCCCAGGAACACGGAGCCTGCATTAGTGATGCGCGAAGCCACATCCATGTAGTTTGCCGTAGCTATTATCAAGTGTTCGGGTGCATAGTCGTTGATGAGTTCCACCGCCTCGTCCATCGAACCTACAAGAATAAACTTGCTGTTCTTCACCGAAGCACTGGCTATTTCTTTTCTCGGCAGGAGTTCAAGCTGGCGTTCTACTTCAGCCTCTACCCTTTTCAGCATTGATTCACTTGTGGTTACGAGTACTGCCTGGGAATCGAGTCCGTGTTCGTCTTGTGAGAGGAAGTCGGCAGCAACGAACACCGGATTTGCTGTCTCGTCGGCAATTATCGCCACCTCACTTGGTCCTGCCGGCATGTCTATAGCCACATCGTGTAGGCTTACGAGTTGCTTGGCAGCCATAACGTACTGGTTGCCCGGACCGAATATCTTGTAGACCTTGGGCACATTTTCAGTTCCATAAGCCATTGCGCCTATTGCTTGGACTCCACCTATTTTATATATATTGTTTACTCCCGCAATCTTGGCAGCATAAAGGATGGCTGGATTCAGTTTGCCTTCACGGTTTGGAGGCGAACAAAGCACAATATCCCCACAACCGGCAATCTTGGCTGGAGTTGCCAGCATCAGGACGGTAGAGAAAAGAGGTGCTGTGCCGCCCGGAACGTAAAGTCCCACTTTCTCTATTGCCACAGCCTTCTGCCAGCAACAGACTCCCGGCATTGTCTCCACCTTCTTTCCTACAAATTTCTGTGCCTCATGAAACGTGCTGATGTTCTTATGGGCAAGATGTAAAGCCGACTTCAGTTCATCACTCACCAAGGCTTCTGCCTCTGCCATTTCTTCATCACTCACCTTCAGCGACTGGAGTTCCACCTTGTCGAACTTCAGTTCGTATTCCTTTACGGCTTCATCCCCTCTCTTCTTTATGTCGGCAAGCACTCCTCCAACCACGCTGTTGAGTTCTGCCGCATCCTTATGTGGACGTTCTATCTTTTCCATTGTTGACTTTACAAAACCTTACTAACCTTACTCAGTTTACCAACCTAACAACTCTGTTTGGCTTATTTGCCGCATTATCTCACTTGGCTTATTTACCTAACAAAATCCTGCTTGACATATTTACCTCAATACATCTTGGCTTAATTACTTCACTGCCCTACTGCCCCACTTGCCTTACAGAATCATTTTCTCTATTGGCAAAACCAGTATACCTTCAGCACCCAATTTCTTCAGCTGTCCGATGATTTCCCAGAAACGCTTTTCGTCGAGCACTGTGTGGATACTGCTCCAGCCTTCGGTTGCCAGTGGCATCACCGTAGGGCTCTTGATTCCGGGCAATACTTTGATTATGTCCTTCACTTTGTCTGTCGGGGCATTCATCAGCACATATTTCTTATCCTCGGCAGCCTTCACCGCATCAAAGCGGAACAGGAGTTCTTTCAGTATCTCCTTCTTCTCGTCACTTATGTTCTTATTACCGATGAGCAGAGCCTCGCTCTTCATCACCACTTCCACTTCCTTCAGATTGTTGCTTACGAGTGTAGAACCGCTGCTCACGATGTCGAAGATGCCGTCGCTCAGTCCTATACCCGGAGCAATTTCCACCGAACCTTGAATGACATGAATCTCAAGGTTTATGCCTTTCGACTGCATGAACTTGCGCAGCAGACCCGGATAGCTGGTGGCAATCTTCTTTCCCTCGAACCATTGGATTCCAGGATAGTCCACTGCCTTTGGAATTGCCAGCGAGAGTCTACACTTGCTGAATCCCAGACGCGACACGATTTCGGCATCTGCATTACGCTCCTCAAATTCATTCTCACCCACGATACCTATGTCTGCCACTCCGTCTGCCACGGTCTCAGGTATATCGTCGTCTCTCAAGTAGAGCACTTCCAGTGGGAAGTTGGGTGACTCCACGAGAAGTGTACGCTTACTGCTTGGTATCTTTATGCCTGCTTCCTGAAGGATGTTCATTGTTTCTTCAAACAGGCGTCCCTTTGATTGTACTGCTATTCTAATCATTTCTTTATTTTTGCTATTAGTCAGACTTACATTTGGAAATTTCTGTGCAAAGTTACGAATAAATCGCATTCATCACGTTGCATTTCCATGAAAAGTCAGTTACAGACTGAGTTCTTCCACCATTTTTTCTGCCAATGACAGTGAATTGAGCTTGCCCACGTCAAGTAATCGGGTTTCATTGTGCACTTCTCCTTTTATTGTTATCTTGTTACATTCATTGAGATAGAAGTCAATGATGGAAAACTTGTCGCCCCATCCGTCCATATCTTCAATCAATGGTTTCGACATGATGTGAATGCCCGAGAAAGCATGTCGACGGCAGGCTTCTGCATCGATTTCCCTGTACGGACTCTTTACTTCTCCCGTGTCTACATTCGTCCATCCTGCCAAGCGTTCTTCATCGTCGAACAGCAGGTAGCGGCAGGTCTTTCTATCGCCCACCACGAGTGTTGCCTCATTCTGCGAATCTTCCAAATGTCGCGAGTACAAATCCGCAAGGTTGAGGTCGCTCAGAATGTCTACATTATGAATGAGCACCGGGTCATCGTTCTTGAAGAGGCGTGCAGCTTTCTTTATGCCGCCGCCTGTGTCGAGCAGCATTTCCCGTTCATCGCTCACTTCCATCTGAATGCCGAAATGGTCATTGGCTTTGAGGAAATCGATTATCTGTTGCCCGAAATGGTGGACATTCACCACCACCGACAAGTCTTTGCACTCACGCATGAGTTTCTCTATGAGTATCTGCAGCAAAGGGCGGCCGTTGACTGGCACCAGCGCCTTGGGCATGGTGTTGGTGATGGGTTTGAGGCGTGTGCCGAGCCCTGCAGCAAGTATGAATACATTCATCCGTATTTCGTTTTTGTGTGGGTGTTGTCAATTACATTGTCCGCACATTTCGTCAATTGAAATATCTGCAGACTTCATCTATCAATTGTCGTTCCAAGTGACTTTCTCATTCAAACACCTGGGTTATGTTCTGCTCACGATGACAGAGAATCACCTTGCAGCCCAACCGTTCGTGCAAGTACTGTGCCATGTGCTGTGCACAATACACACTGCGGTGTTGTCCGCCTGTACAACCGAAGGAAACCATCAGACTTGTGAATCCGCGCTCAATGAATCGCTGTGCATGAAAATCAACTAGCGGATAGATGTGTTCGAGGAAACTGAGTATCTCTCCGTCTTTCTCGAGGAAGTCAATGACAGGTTTGTCGAGTCCTGTCATATATTTGTATTCTATGTACCTGCCCGGGTTGTTGGTTCCACGACAGTCGAACACGTAGCCTCCGCCGTTGCCGCTCTCGTCCTGCGGCACTCCGTTCTTGTAGGCAAAGCTGAACACCCTCACCACAAGTGCCGGTTTTTCCTTGGTCGATGGGTCGAAGGAAAGTGACTTGTGGTGGTCTATCAGCATATGGCACACAATCTTGAGGTACGGATATTCGTTCACCACGCCTTTCTTCACCAACCAGTCGAGGTTCTTGATTGCCTGCGGAATGCTCTGCACGAAGTGTTGCTTTTTCTCCCAAAGTCCGCGGAATCCGTAGGCTCCGAGCACTTGCATGGTGCGAAAAAGTACGAAGCGGCGCAAGTGGCGCACAAACTCTTCGCGAGGAATGACGTGGTATTTTGCCACTGCATCGAGATAGGTGTCAATCAGTTCCTGCTTCAGTTCATCGGAGTAGTTGGCTGATGCCTGCCACACAAATGAAGCCACGTCGTAGTAGATTGGTCCACGGCGTCCGCCCTGGTAGTCGATGTAGCGCGGTTCACCATTGGTAATCATCACGTTTCTCGACTGGAAGTCGCGGTAGAGGAAGTTGTTGCCACAATCCGACATGATGTCGACCGTCATTTTCTGGAAGTCCTTCTCGAGTTCCACCTCATTGAATTCTATGCCTGTCAGTTTCACGAAGCAGTACTTGAAGTAGTTCAGGTCGAACATGATGCTCATCTCGTCCATCGAGGAAACGGGATAGCACTGTTGGAAGATGAAACCACCCGCACCCTTGAACTGGAAGTCAGGCAATTGCGACATCACTTTTTTCAGCATTGCCTGTGCCGTTTCGTTGTATTCTCCCGATTCGTCACGGTTTTTCTTAATGAAGTCCTGCAGTGTCTCTGTGCCGAGGTCCTCCTGAATGTAACAGCTGCCGTCGTCGCTGATGCCATACACTACTGGAACCGGAAGTCCCTTGCCTGCAAACAGGTGTGAGAGGTTGACGAAAGCGCGGTTCTCGCCAGGTGATTTGCTTGTCACACCATAGAGGGTGTTGCCCTCGTCGTCCGTCATTATGTAATATTTTCGGCTACTGCCTCCGCCTCCGAACATATGTTCCACCTTGGCAGGGGTCTTGCCCATCGCCTTTTCATACAGTTGAATCAATCTTTCCTCTTCCATATTGACATCACTTTTGACTTGATTGCTATTGCATTTATGATTGACACAATGATCAGTACCACCACACCCGAAGTGAGAGAGTAGACCATCGTAGGTGTTTCGAAGTTGGGAAAGAACGACTCAAACAGTCCGAGGTATTGTGAACGAGCCACCAGCAGCAGCACGATGGCTATAACGAGCACTCCCACATTGAGTCCGAGGGTGAGTAGCTGGTAAGGCATTGACACACTGTGCGGACTGTAGCCGATGAGCAGCAGGTTCTCCAGTTTCGAGTTGTTCTTCTCCACAAGCAGATAGACGCTGAGCATCAGTATGTAGATGGAAAGGATACAGATGACGAGTCCCACTGACATCACTATTGCCACAATCACTTTCAGCATGAACGACTGGCGGCTGGCATCGAGCTTGTCCTCGTCGGTCTCGTAGCTATGGTCCTGCAGATAACTGGTGATGCGGTCATCCGTAGGGTTTTCCACCTCCACAATCAGTCGGGTCACCGACTTCGACTTGCCTTCGGCATACTGCCGGCTTGCCCAGTCCATAAACGACTGCGGCACGAGGATGGTGTTCAGACGGCTGCTGAACCCGGCAATCTTGCCCACGAACGAGTCCTGGTGTCCGTTGCCTCTTATGTCAATCTGCAGTCGGATGGCACCGAGGATTCCTTCGGAGAGTTTCGGCATGTTGCGGCTCTGGGCATAACCGAAGTTGTAAAGGTCGAGATAGCTGCGCGGCAGTATGATCGGCACTTCCCGGTCACCCTCCCTGTATGTCCATTCGTCGGTCTTCACGTCCACAAACTCGTCTTCCACCGACTCGAAGAACATGTCGGTCGATATGTTGGTGGCATCGTCGAGATTAAAGGTGGCACGCACATCGAACGACGATGAGGTGAAGGTACCGATTTTCTCCACGAAGTCCTGACGTTGCAGATCCTGGATGTCGGGCACGGAAAAGGCAGTCGACTCGCCGGTGATGGTGCTGAGCGAACTTATCTTCTTATTTATAATAAGGTATTCAGGCTTCATGAAGCTGTCTTCCTCATTGAATATCGCACGGGTGTCGGTGTAGAACTGAATACCGAGTATGATGATTGTCATGCCCACAAGGTTTGCGAAGAAGAAACCCACAAACTGTGGTACGCTGATGTGCTGACGCAATAATTTCCAGACCAAGTTCATAATTTCAATGTTGTATCGTAGTTGAGTTCTATGTGTTTGCCGATGCTGGTGAGAATCACTCCTGCCCCTTGTCGGCGTGCCTCTGCAGTGAGGATTTCTCCCACGATGCGGCTGTTGGTGTCATCGAGGTGGCTTATCGGTTCGTCGACGAATATGAAATCAAACGGCTGGCAGAGCGCACGTATGAGCGCCACTCTCTGTTGCTGTCCGAACGACATCCTACCTATCTTGCTGTCGATTCTGTTGGCAATGCCGAGCATTTCAAACCACTTCAGAATCTGTTCTTTTGTCTGGAATCCAGTCAGTTTGTTCTTTATCTCCACATTCTCCATTGCCGTAAGTTCAGGAAACAGACGGAGTTCCTGCCACAGCAGCGACAGCGACTTCTGCCTTATCTCCACCCACTGCCTGGTTGTCAGCCGTGATATGTCGGTGTTGTCGAACATGATGGTGCCCTGGTAGTCGTTTCTGTAGCCGAATATGTAGCTGCAGAGCGACGATTTACCCGTTCCCGAGTTGGCTTCCACCAGATAGAGTTTATCTTTCTGAAATTCAATGTTTTGGTTCCACACGTCACTCTCCGTTTCCAGACGCTGCATGAACACATTTGGGAGGGTATGCCTCAGAGTTATCTTCTCCATTCTTACCTCAATAAATTGTCAAGTATACTGTCAATGTTTGCCATACGGATGCGGATGGTGGCGTAGCCTCTCGAGTCCACACTCACATCTGCATACTTCAATATAGGAGCCAAACCGGTCAAGTCCACGCGTCCTGCCACTGTCTTGTACTTGAAATAGTCCTTCGGCAAGTTGGTTCCGGCACGAGGTTGGAGAGGAGTGTATGCGCACGAACCGAAGTAAAGTTCCTTTCCATCCACTGCCCAATACAGGTCGGTTGCATCGTCCAGACAGAAGCGGTATTCATTGTCCGCAACCCGAGCGAAACTGACCCCATAGTCCTTTGCCGACTTCATCCAATAGTCAACATCCGCCATGAAATCGGTATTTTTCAGTTGCGCGTACATCCGGAGATGGTCTGTGCCAAGACTGTCGTTGATCACCTTGTCGTCCGCCATCACAATCACGTCGCCGTCGATGGTGCGTATCATCTTGTCGGCATCCACACCCATATTCGCTCCTATGAGGAATTCCTTCACAGCTGGCATTCGCTTCAGCATTTTCAGCATTTTCTCGCCATCCATACCCATGCACATCCATGCAGCACAACCCTCGGGAATCATGTCCTCATAAGTCCCGCTGATTGGCTTCATAGCATTCAGGTTTTCATCGAGGATCGCCTGAATCTTCGCATCCTCGCTGGAGATCCGAGTCTTTATCTCAATTTCCCCGTCGTCGAAGTCGGCAGATGCCACCAGTTCCAGTCCCGTCGACCCTGCAGCCGGCAGACCCATTTCCTTAGTCATTTCGGCAATGAACGCCGGCATCAGCGATGCGTCGGCATAGAGCATGATATCGTCGTCATCGCCAAAGACAGTCATCTTCTTGTATTTTTCAGTCGAAACGAATGCGTTCTTCTCGTCCTGCTTCATGTACGACAGCGCCAACTTCTCCAGTGCCAAACGGCTTGAACCATCTGAATTCACTGCAAGCAGAGTGTTGTCCGACCACACCACACAGATGGCGTCATCGAAAGTGGTCCAACTCAGTCCGTCGTGTTTCTCCACCTTCGAGAAGAAACTTTTGAGAGTCCCGTCCGAGATGAAAGCCTCGGTGAGCGATTCGTCCTCCACCTTCATTGCAATTCCTGTCACACTGCCCCTACGGAACAAATATGCAGGTGCATCGAAGTCGATACCCATGAGCGAAGGGTCGTTGACGACAGCCTTCAATCCCGTCTGTCCTTCGCCGCCGAGAGAGTTGACAGCTGCAGCAAGCATACCCTTTCCGAAGGCAGAGTCAGTAAAACCACTACCCTCGACCACATCTTCCAGGTCGACAGCCACTACCAATCCCGCATCCTTTGGCACCGTCAGCTCATAGTCAGCCACCAGTCCGTCGGAGCATGCAACGAACGTCAAAACTGCCAAACAGACAGCCATCCGTCTCATCATAGCCTTGTAATTCGTGTTATTTTTCATCATTTCTTTCATTAGCAATCGTTTTACTTCACGTCATTCCGCACATTTGCAATCGACGAGCATTTGCATCATCCTTTTCTCTTGCAATTGAACTGCAAAAATACAGATTTTTCCCCACATGGCAAAGCATTTCCCGTTTTATTTAAAATAGCGCATAAGAAAGGGACAAAGGAGTCGACTTTCTATGAAAGAGTCAATGATTGCACTCGAGTGGCAGCTCGCAATGTTTGCTCGTTCGAGCATCACTCGCTTTAGGATAGGAGCCGGCATTCTCCGAAAGCGCAGGCGATTGCACTCGAGCGAAGCTCGCCTTGTTTACATCCACAAGCCTTCACTCGCTTTAACGCCATCGGAGAGGGCTGGCTCCTATTCCGGCTCACTTTTCCACCCCACTCCATCCGGATAGCAAGCCATTCCTTTAGAGGTAGATTTAGGAGAGGCTTTACTACAGAAGATAGCCAGGGAGAGGCCATTACTTTCTCACAAAACCCTCGGTTTTCCTTGCTAAACACCGAAAATGGAATCGGGCAAAACTTAATGGAAGTGAAGGGTAAAGACTTGGAGCTGGGGCTTCAAGCATGGATTTGAAGGCCTTTGAGAAGGTAAAAATATTAGGATTTGACATCTGACAACAAGTACCCTTGCTTTCCTCATCTCCGAGCCTTGCTTTCCTCTCTACAAAGCCAGACCCACGTGAGAAGTGATTAGCCATACGAATGGCAAGTCCTTCCCTTCAGGGGAGGACTTATGCCACGATGTCTGACGTGATGGGTCATCAATCGAAGAGGGAGGTGGAGAGGTAGCGTTCGCCGGTGTCGGGGAGGAGCGCCACAATGGTCTTTCCTGCGTTCTCGGCTTTGCGTGCCAACACAAGGGCTGCATGGAATGCTGCACCAGAAGAGATTCCTGCCAACACGCCTTCCTTGTGGGCGAGGAGGCGCGATCCGGCAAACGCATCTTCGTTTGTCACCGGGATGATACCGTCAACTACGTCGGAATGATAGTTCTTCGGAACAAAACCAGCACCGATGCCTTGAATCTTGTGCGGTCCGGACTGTCCGCCTGAGAGCACTGGCGAGGAGGCTGGCTCCACTGCAAATGCCTTGACCGACGGTTTGTGTTTCTTCAGCGCTTCTACTACTCCGCTTATGGTGCCGCCTGTAC
Source organism: Bacteroidaceae bacterium (assembly GCA_963640465.1). Taxonomy (GTDB): domain Bacteria; phylum Bacteroidota; class Bacteroidia; order Bacteroidales; family Bacteroidaceae; genus Colivivens. Next base: position 16,342 of record CAVHYP010000034.1, read on the forward strand.
CTACGCCTGCCACAAAGATGTCGACTGTGCCGTCGGTGTCCTGCCAAATCTCTTCTCCCGTGGTAACCACATGGATGGCAGGGTTCGACGGATTGTCGAATTGTTGAAGGATGACTGACCCTTCGATGGATGCTTTCAGTTCGTTTGCCTTTGCTATGGCTCCGCCCATGCCTGCCACACCCGGAGTGAGGACAATCTCTGCACCGTAGGCGCTGAGGAGTTTACGACGCTCGATGCTCATGGTTTCGGGCATCGTGAGGATGAGGTGGTAGCCCTTGATGGCACTCACCCATGCCAGCCCCACTCCGGTGTTGCCGCTTGTGGGTTCGATTATAGTGGCACCGGGCTTGAGCCGTCCGTTCTGTTCTGCATCGCTTATCATCGCGAGTGCCACACGGTCTTTCACGCTTCCTCCAGGATTAAATGATTCGAGTTTGACGATGAGTCGGGCTTTCAGCCCTTCTTCCTGCTCAATGTGCGTCACCTCAAGCAGCGGCGTGTGTCCGATCAGTTCGGTAAGATTTGTCCTTATGATACCCATAATCTTTTTTATTTATCCAAACGTATTATGGTTGGTTATTATTGTGTTTGTATTGTGGCTGGTTCCAAAAATTCTGTGTCCATGTTTTATTCTACAGTACCTGATTATTTTCCACAGTACCTGGTTGCAATTTATAGAACCAGCCATGTGTCTGCCTGCCTTTAGATTTGTGCAAATGCCTGGTCGAGGTCGGCTATGATGTCGTCGATATGTTCCACTCCGATGGACAGACGTACAGTGGTTGGTGTGATATGTTGTTCTGCCAGTTCCTCGGGACTGAGCTGCGAGTGGGTGGTGGTTGCCGGATGAATCACAAGGCTCTTCACATCTGCCACATTTGCAAGGAGGGAGAAAATTTTCAGCGAGTCGATAAACTTCCATGCATCGTCCTGGGTGCCCTTGATTTCGAACGTGAAGATTGAACCGCCTCCATTCGGGAAGTACTTCTTGTAGAGTTCGTGATCGGGATGAGTGGGCAGTGAAGGATGGCTGACGCTCTTCACTTTCGGATGCTTTGAGAGGTAGTCGACAACCTTCAGCGCATTCTGCACGTGGCGTTCGATGCGGAGCGGAAGCGATTCCACTCCCTGAAGCAGAATCCATGCATTGAACGGTGAGATGGTGGCGCCGGTGTCGCGAAGGATGACGGCACGGATACGGGTGACGAAAGCTGCAGGACCTGCCACATCAGCAAATATCGCTCCGTGATAGGATGGGTCGGGCTTTGCCAGTGAAGGGAATTTGTCGGGAGTCTTCTTGTAGTCGAACTTGCCGCCGTCAACTATCACTCCTCCCAGACTACTGCCGTGACCGCCGATGAATTTAGTGGCTGAATGTACCACGATGTCGGCTCCGTGTTCAATCGGACGGATGAGGATTGGGGCGAAGGTGTTGTCGACGATGAACAGCACGTTGTGACGGTGTGCCACCTCGGCTATTGCATCAAGATTGGTGACATCGGAGTTCGGATTACCGAATGTCTCTGCGTAGATGGCAGTGGTGTTGGGACGGATGGCTGCCTCAAGTGCCTCGAGGTCGTTGACATTGACGATGGAATAGTCCACTCCCTGAGTTGAAAGTGTGTGGGTGATGAGGTTGTAGGAACCGCCGTAGAGGTTGTCGGCAGCAATGATGTGGTCACCGTTGCGTGCAATGTTCTGAAGTGCATAAGTCACTGCTGCTGCTCCCGAAGCCACTGCCAGTCCGGCTACTCCGCCTTCGAGGGCTGCTATGCGCGACTCGAAAACTCCCTGGGTGGAATTGGTGAGACGTCCGTAGATGTTGCCTGCATCACGAAGTCCGAAACGGTCAGCTGCGTGCTGTGAGTTGCGGAACACATACGAGGTGGTCTGATAGATTGGCACTGCGCGTGCATCGGTTGCCGGGTCGGGCTGTTCCTGTCCTACGTGAAGTGCGAGAGTTTCCACATGCAATTTGTTTTCTGTTGTTGCCATAATCTTGTTTCCTTTCTTTTTTAGTGTTATTGTTATCTTTGTTGTTTGTTTCTTGTTGTTTTCGAGTGCAAAGTTACGACATTGCAGACCTCTATTCCAAATAATTTTGCAAATTCGGAAAATAATACTAACTTTGCACCATCAAATCGAATGAATATTCTGTAGGCATTCGGAAAACATCAACTCAGAAGAATAATTTTCTATGGCAGAACTTGACGATATCGACATGCAGATAATGCGTGTGTTGCAGGACAATTCACGACTGACGACTAAGGAGCTCGCAGCAAAGGTTCACCTGTCGACAACCCCCGTCTATGAGCGCATGAAACGGCTTGAGCGCGAGGGATATATCAAGAAATACATAGCAGTACTCGATGTCGACAAACTCAACCAGGGCTTCATTGTGTATTGCAATGCAAAGCTGAAGAAACTCAATCGCGAGATAGTGAATGAATTCATTGAGACCATCAAGGCAATACCCGAGGTCACCGAATGCTACAACACCTCCGGACGCTTCGACTACATGCTGAAGATTCATGCCAAGGACATGAAAAGCTACCAGGACTTCGTGTTCAACAAACTCGGAACCATCGAATGTCTCTCGTCGTGGGAAAGCACATTCGTCATGTCGGAAGTGAAGAACGAACACGGGATAAAGATATAGAATCCTGGCGCAGGAATCACGGCAAAGACAAACCAAAGGACGGAACCATAAGACGGCATACACCCAAGCCATATACAAGAAGAAAAACATATACAAAAAGGAGGCGGCACACACCTTATTATATATAAGAAGAAACATGAAGATTGAGATAAGAAAAGCAGAAGAGACAGATGTGGCATTCATTGCCGCAAGCATACTCGACGCAGTGGGCTTACACGAACCAAGCGACAAACTGCTGCAGTGCACCATAGAACTTTGCAAAAGAGACGACGTGCTCTACAGCTGGCGCAACACACTCATTGCCTATGCCGACGGCAAACCGGCAGGAAGCATGACATCATATGAGGGCAAGAACTATGCGGAGATGAAGACCATCACCTTTGAACTCGTGAAGCAACTCACCGGCAACGACTTCACCCGGATGGAACCCGAGACCCTGCCAGGCGAATACTACCTCGATTCTCTGTCCGTACGTCCGCAGTTCCGCAAACAGGGCATAGGCAAACAGCTGATAGAAGCAGCCATAGGCGAAGCCATGCACACCGATGCCGCCACTGCGACACTGGCATGCGACCCAGCCAACACGAATGCACGCCACCTGTACGAAACACTTGGATTCAAACACCAATCCAATATGTTCATCTTCGGAGAGAACTATTTGAAGATGATGAAGAACATAAGGTAAATCCCAAGTATGCAGCAAGACAGAGTTAAGAAACCAAAGGCAAGACAGATTTCCACAACTTCAATGAAACAGGATTCAGAAACCCGCGGCAAGACAGAGTTCTACAACTTCGATGGAACAGAGTTCAGGAACTTGCACCAAGAATATCGACTGAACAAAGCATAAAACAAAAACAAAAACAGAAATGAACCAAATAAACAAGACAGAGACACTGCACTTCAAAGCAGACGCATTCAACACAGACTTCAAGCGCGAGCTGTCATACGAAGTGTTGGGCAGAAATCTGCTCAACTGCGCCGAGAACCATGCATCAAAACGCGGGTTCGGCTTCAACGACCTGCTCAAGGCAAACCACTCGTGGGTGCTCTCACGACTCACCATCGAGATGACCAAGATGCCACCCATCTACACCGATTACAACATAACCACATGGATAGAGAACATCTACCGCCTGTTCACGAACCGTAACTTCGCCATCACCGACAACAACGGCAACACATTCGGCTACGCACGATCGATATGGGCAATGATTGACAATACCACACGCCAACCACTGGAACTGATGAATATCTACGGCAACCAGTTCCAACCATTCCTCTCCCCCGAACTCACCTGCGACATGCAAGGACACAACCGCCTGCGTCCCCTACCCGACTCAGAGCCTTGTGAGACCATGACCACGAAATACAGCGACCTCGACTGCAACGGACACTTCAACAGCGTGAAATATGTGTCGCACATACTCGACCTGTTCTCACGCGACTTCCACCTCAGTCACCGCATACGCCGTGTGGAACTGGCATACATAGCCGAGGCATACTACGGCGACAGCCTCTCGCTCTTCCTTGCCGAACTGGAACCAAACAAGTATCAAGCAGAAATCAAGAAGAACTACGGAAGTGACAACAAGGGCGAGACCATTGCAAGAGCCCTGATTCTGTTTGAAGACGCAGAGAAACAATAAAGCTTGACACTGGAAATTCCGCAGAAGCCACAAAAACAGGCCTATGTATGCTGAGCAATGGACCAATGTTCGTAAGTCAACGGACAAGCGGACGTAAGTCAACAGACAAACGGTCGCAATTCGACATACAAACGGTCATAAGTAGACATACAAACAGTCGTAAGTAGAAGGACAACAGGACGCAGTACAACGAGCTATGCACTCAACCGACAGTGAGCCATACGCCCGATGGCACGAAAAAAAGAGAGGAACTCACGCTGAGTTACCTCTCTTTCTTTATTCTGCCACAATGCATCAGAGAAAGTGCTGCATCACTTCTTCTTCATAGCTGCATAACGGTTCATGAACTTATCCACACGACCGGCAGTGTCGACCAACTTGGCCTTACCTGTGTAGAATGGATGTGAGGCAGAAGAGATTTCCAACTTAATCAATGGATACTCCTGACCCTCAAACTCAATAGTCTCGTTTGACTTTGCACAAGACTTTGAAAGAAACACAACGCCGTTAGACATGTCCTTGAAGACTACAGCGCGATAGTTCTCTGGATGAATTCCTTTTTTCATTTCGCTTTTTGTTTTATTGTTTTTATACAGTTCATTCTTGTTCTGGTGAACAATAAAATAACTCTTGAACCCGGACCAATCCGTATTCAGCATGCAAAGTTACGATGTTTTTCCCAACCGACAAAACATTTCCGGCATTTTATTGCCCACAAACAGCGAAAGTTATGCTTTGGAAGTCCATATTCATCAAAAAAGTCGTAACTTTGCATCCACTACAACAATTACAGGAAAAAATGACACACAGAATCATAACCACATCAATTGCAGCCCTGCTCATTGCCACCGAATGCATGGCTTGGGGACAGAAAGGGCACGACACAACCTGCGCAATCGCAGAGAAGCACCTCACACGTAAAGTCCGACACCATATTAATAAATTATTGGAGGGCAAAAGCATCGTCTACTGGGCAAACTGGCTCGACAACGCAAGCAACACGTCCGAATATGCATACTCCAAGACATGGCACTACAAGAACATCGACGAGGGACAGACCTACGACGAAGTGCCTCCGTTCGAGAAAGGCGACATCATCACCGCACTGACCGAGCAAATCAAAAAGCTCAAGAGCGGCAAACTGACGGAAGACGAGGAGCGACTGGCACTGAAGATGGTGATCCACCTCATGGGCGACCTCCATCAGCCCATGCACATGGGACACAAGACCGACCTCGGAGGCAACCGGGTGCAAGTGACCGTGTTCAAGCAGTCAGCCAACCTCCACTCAGCATGGGACACCAACCTCGTGGAGAGCGCACACAAGTGGAGCACCAGCGAATGGGTGGACCAAATTGACCGTGCCGACAAGAAGACAAAGAAAGCAATGGAACAGGGAACTCTCGACGACTGGGCAAAGGAAACCTATGCACTCGCTACCCAAGTATATGCAGACACACCCGAAGACACAAAGATTTCCTACGACTATGTGGCAAAGGCAGCTCCAGTGATAGAACAGCAACTGCTCAAGGGCGGCATCCGACTTGCCAAGATACTGAATGACATCTACTAAGGCTGGCTACAAAAACCACCCTGGAATCATCAGAATCAGCACTTAAAAAGCCGCCGCAAGTTGCAAACCAATCGCTATAATGTTGTTTCTCACATTTTTATCAATAAAAACCAAGAAAAAATTTTTCGGTTTGGCAATAAAACACTAAATTTGCACCTTGTTCGCCGCAAGCAAAAGCCGATCCACGTCGGTCAACGCCCCAAAAGCCGCGGATGAGACTAAATATTAACACAGTAAAACAAACAGGTAAAAAACAATGACTAAAGCAGACATCGTTCTAAAGATTTCAGCAGAGACAGGAATCGACAAGGCCACTGCACTACAGGTCGTAGAGGCATTCATGTCTACAGTAAAAGACAGTTTAGCACAAAATGAAGAAGTGTTCCTTCGCGGATTCGGTTCATTCATCATCAAAACCCGCAAGCAGAAGATTGCACGCAACATCTCCAAGAACACTTCAATGGTTATTCCAGAGCACAAAATCCCAGCATTCAAGCCTTCAAAGACTTTCTCTGAGTCAATAGGCTAAGAACTGACAATGCTCGCTGTCCTCCGTAAGGCATCTGCGCAATACATACCGCAGCAGCCTACCTCGGAAGGGCGGATACCACGAAAGGACAGACAACAAGCAATTTAATATATAAACAATTTAAATTTCAAGGACTATGCCAAACGGTAAGAAAAAGAAGAGACACAAGATCTCAACACACAAGCGTAAGAAAAGACTGAGAAAGAATCGTCATAAGAGCAAGTAAATCTCACAAACAATGAGGGAATGACAAGCGAACTTATAATCGACTCACAACCCAAGGAGGTGACAATCGCGCTTCTTGAAGACAAGAGGCTTGTCGAGTTCCAAAAAGAATCTTTAGGCACTCATTACTCTGTAGGGAACATCTATGCAGCCAGGGTCAAGAAAATCATGCCTGGACTCAATGCATGCTTTGTGGATGTCGGTCATGAGCGTGAAGCATTTCTTCATTACCAAGATTTAGGTTTACAATTCCTCTCGATAGAGAAATTCATTAAGCAGGTTTCAAGCGACCGCAAGAAGCTCCCACAGACAGAGAAGTTCGGACGCCAGCCCGACCTTCCAAAGAGCGGACAGATAGAAAAGATTCTTGAGGTTGGACAAGAAGTACTTGTGCAAATCACAAAGGAGCCAATCAATACCAAAGGTCCACGACTGACCAGTGAGATTTCCTTTGCTGGTCGCTACCTTGTCTTAATTCCGTTTGCCGAAAAGGTAAATGTGTCGAGCAAAATCAAGAGCGCTGAAGAGCGTGCCCGACTCAAGCAACTGATACAAAGCATCAAGCCCAAAAACTTTGGCGTCATCGTACGCACAGTGGCAGAAGGAAAACGAGTGGCAGAACTCGACAAAGAACTCACCATCCTTCTGGAAAGTTGGGACGACTGCATCAAGAAAGTCCAGATGGCAGCGGAATTGCCCGTACTTGCACACGAGGAGACAGGTCGCACCGTATCAATGTTGCGCGACCTTTTCAACCCTTCCTACGAGTCAATACAGGTGAACGACCCCAAGGTGTATAAAGAGGTAAAGAAATACGTGAGCCTCATTGCACCCGACCGCGAGAACATAGTGAAACTCTACAGAGGCAATTTGCCTATATTCGACAATTTTGATGTAACCAAACAAATCAAATCGGGATTCGGCAGAACCGTAAGCTACAGGAAAGGCGCTTACCTGATTATCGAAAGTACAGAGGCACTCCACGTCATCGACGTTAACAGCGGAAACCGCTCAAGAGGAGTCACTGGCCAAGAAGCCAATGCTTTTGAGGTCGACATGGGAGCAGCAGAAGAAATCGCACGCCAACTCCGTCTCCGGGATATCGGAGGCATCATCGTAATCGATTTCATTGACCTTGACAAAGCCGAACACCGACAGAAACTTTACGAGAGGATGTGTGAGCTCATGCGCAACGACAGGGCAAAACACAACATCTTGCCTCTCAGTAAATTCTGCCTCATGCAGATTACACGCCAACGCGTGCGTCCAGCCATCAATGTACATGTGGAGGAAACATGCCCTACATGCCACGGCAAGGGAGTGATCAAGTCGTCATTCCTCTTTGCCGAATCACTGGAAAATAAGATTGATTACATCGCAAGCAATCTTGGAATGAAGAAATTCCAGCTGTTGGTTCATCCTTATGTACATGCTTATATCAATCAGGGATTCCCGTCCCTGCTCGTGAAATGGCACTTCAAGTATGGATTTGGATTCAAGGTAATCCCAAGCCAATCCCTTGCATTCATGCAATATGAATTCAGAGACAACAAAGGTGACATCATCGACATGCAGGAGCAAGTGGAACCAACTACATAGAAAGACTACAGACGATGAAATGACGGCTATTCTGCTCAGCAGAACTTTCTACAAACGTAAACACACAAAAAAAGGAGAGGATGTAACAGCCACGGGCTGTATGCTTCCTCTCTTTTTTGTTGGCTTTCTTGCACCTGCTTTCAAGCAACTGGCACCAAACCATTGCTCGTTTTCTTGCAAAGTCTTAGTCTGTGTACTGCATTGAAGTTCCGTTAGCAGTTTCCTGAGCAAGTTCCACTCCAGCGGCATCAGCAGTTGTAGTCACGTGTACACCGCCTATGTTCAGTGTGAGCGAACCATCCTCGTTGACTGTCATGAGTTCATACTGAGTGCCGTCGACCTCTGCATTCCAAGTCTTGTTCTTCTTGTCGAACACCAACTTGCACTCGCAGTTGCGTGTCTCATCCACAATCTTGTAGCCTGTCTTTGTGGTAGTGATGGCAAACATATCGCCATTGCTACCCTTCATATGCTTCACTTCACCAGCCTTTGACACTGGATTTGAACCACCCCAGAACTCGATAGAGTTGAAGATGAGAGCATCTGCAAGGTAAGCCACCTCATACACCGGAATGATGTGGAAGCAGATGAACACGAGTTCGTTAACGAACTTAGATCCGGATATGCCCTGGTTCCAGGTGTTCAGTTTGTTGAATGTACGGAATGAACCGATACAACTGGTGAACAACACACATGATGCCAACAAGGCACACATCAGTTTTGAATTTCCTTTCTTCATAACAATTTTGAATTTAGAAGGTTGATAATAAAGAATTTATTCTATTTCATCTCTGAGCTCATTTCTTATCAGAGCTTATTCCGTCTCTGAATTTATTTCATCTCTGAGTTTGTTTCATCTCACTCTCAGCAAGTCGCCCTGCACGGGAGTGTAGTCGTCGTCCTTGAAGTTGAGTTTGTAGAGCTTCTTCATATTCATTGCATACAGCTGGGCGATGGAATACATCGATTCGCCCTGGCGCACATGATGCCAATAGCCTTTGCCGTACTCCTTGGCTGCCTTCGACTGTTTCTTCTGCAGATAGATGAAGTCGCCAGCATTGATGTCGACCGTTTCCACAGCCTCGTTGAACTGAAGCAGTTTTTTCTTCGACAGGGCAAATTCCTTCGACAGGCTGTCCCAAGTCTCCGATCCGTTGGCCTTGATGCACACCACCCCGTTGTTGCTGTAGAGTTGGTGGGAATTCAACTTCACTTCCACCAGCGGACGATCCTCGGGTATGTATGCCGGAGCATTCGGGTCGCGGTCAAACTTGTTGAGTTCATACAGCTCGATGATACTGATAAGACGGTTGGCATAAGTAGGGCTCGTGGCATAACCGCATGATTTCAGTCCGTGTGCCCATCCCTTGTAGTCGAGTATACTGAGGCGGAAGAGGCGGCTGTAGCGGTCGCGCAGCAGGAATTTGGAATGGTCTTCATAGCTGTCGCGCACCGAGTCGTACACACGGAAATATTCCGTACGTCCGTCGTCGAAATGAGTTGTGGTGGGTCCGGTCCAACTGCTTCCGCGCTTTATTCCGAAATGGTTGTTGCTTTTCTTTGCCAGTTCGCTCGACCCTGCCCCACTTTCCAGCAGTCCCTGTGCAAGCGTGATGCTGGCAGGAATGCCGTGCTGCTCCATCTGTTCCACTGCAATGTCCTTGTAAAGGTCGATATAGTCGAGAAACTTCTGACTTTTGGTTTGCGCCACCGATTGCACTCCAGAGAGCGACAAAACAGCTACAATCAGCAGGTTTCTGGCATACTTTATATTCATGATTGACTTTTTTCTTTGTTTACAATGCAAATTTACAAAAATAATGCATAACTTTGGCGGAGACAAACGAAAAAAGCGATTGAAGTATGGAAAGAATCGTCAAATCCATAGAGATTACCCTCAAGCGCGAAGAGGAACTTGACACTGCCGAGCAACAACTTCTGCAGGTAGCCAAGGCTGCCACCTTCCGCAGTTATGCACCCTACAGCCATTTCCATGTGGGGGCGGCAGTAGCCCTCGAAAATGGGGAAATCATATCGGGCAATAATCAGGAGAACAGTTCGTATCCGCAAGGGCTTTGTGCCGAGCGCACCACCCTTTTCTATGCCAGTTCGCGCTATCCCGACACACCGGTCACCATCCTGTGCATCGCAGCCAGAGACAGCAGCGGAGAATTCACGAAAGTGCCCATCAGTCCGTGCGGAGGCTGCCGCCAGGTGATGCTGGAAACCGAGCACCGCTACGGCAAAAACATCAAGGTGATGCTCTACGGCACCGACGGTATCTACATCCTCCAGTCAGCCAGCGACCTGCTACCCATGGGATTCAATCAAGACAGCCTCACGTAAAGCATTGTCATAACAATTTCACGTAAGGTACAAGACTGACCCGTACACAGAAACTCGTTGCCATCTCCTGCGGTCATTACGGAAACATTTCGTACCTTTGCACCACATTTACAGCAAAGGACCACAGTTTTTGTCCCTGCCGCAAGAAACAACAGAATAGTATGACAGACATCGAAAAAGGAATATTCAACCGTTCACAACTGTTGCTCGGAGCAACTACGATGGAGCGGCTCATGCAGAGGCGTGTAATCATCTTCGGAGTGGGAGGCGTAGGTTCGTGGTGTGCAGAAAGTCTCGTAAGAAGCGGCATCTGCAACCTCACGATTGTCGACAGCGACACCGTGTGCATCACCAACTGCAACCGACAGTTGATGGCAACCACCCGCACCGTGGGCAAGGTGAAAGTGGACGTGCTGAGGGATCGGCTTCTGGAGATAAACCCCGAGGCAGAGATAACAGCCCTGCAAAAGATATATAATAAGGAGAGCGCTGAAGAATTCGGACTGGCAGGCTACGACTACATCATTGATGCCATCGACTCGCTCAAGGACAAGGCCGACCTCATCCTGCGATCCACCCGCCTAGCACACAAGAATCCCCACATCACCTTCATCAGCAGCATGGGTGCGGCACTGCGAATCGACCCCACCCAAGTGCGAGTGACAGAGTTCTGGAAAATCAAGGGCGACCCTCTGGCACGTGCGCTCCGCAACAAGTTCAAGCACAACAAGACCTTTCCCGAAAGCAAGTTCCTTTGCGTCTACAGCGAGGAACAGGCAATGGAGAACAAAGGCACGGCACTCACCGGAAGTGCCCCAAACGGCATGTTCCCGAAGGCACAAATCAACGGATCGATCAGCCACATCACCGGCATCTTCGGCATGACAATGGCTGGACTCGTGATGCAGAACGAGAACCAGCAATAGAAGAAACCGTCGGCGATGACACTCGAGCACCAGCTCGCTATGTTTGCTCGTTCGAGCATCGCTCGCTATGTAGGAGTCAGCTCTCTCCGAGAGCGTAGACGATTACATTCGAGCGTCAGTTCGCTTTGTTTTACAGCGCACGAAATCAACGCTCGCTTGAACGCCCTCAGAGATGGCTAGTTCCTAGCGCTTGCGCTTTCGTCGAGCGCTTGCAAACGAATCAAGCGTTGCGTATGAATTAAACGCCCCATGCCATCCCTGCCGCATGGCGTTTTATTCGCCGCGAAGCAACAGGCAGCATCAACGAATGCTCTAGAAAAAAAGCAATTTTGTTTTTCCAGTCAGAGAAAAATTTTTTCCTAGTCAGAGAAAAAACGGGCAGTTTTAGGGCATGGTTGCCGAAGCATCGACGACAACGGTTTCTCTCAAGGCAAAGCACGAAGAATTGGAGATGCCTAGGAGAGGAAGTCAAGGAAACAGGCTTGAAAGCGGCTCAAAAATGATGCAAAACTACGTGTTTAAGCGTTTCAGTATTTCAATATTTCAATAGTTGAAACGAGGAAACCCCTCTACAGCACACTCTGATGGCATG
>CAVHYP010000035.1:0-28018 GCA_963640465.1 Bacteroidaceae bacterium
GCAGCAAGAGTTGTTGCTGTTGTCTCGCTCATTGTTACAGTGTACTCTCCATTATTCTCAGTTACACCTGCGAACTCATAGAATTTACCTGCAGTTGCTTCTGGAGCTACATCGTATGGCAAGCAGATAGTTGAGTTGACATCCTTAGTAAAGTTACGGGTGAATGTTACATTGATATCAGTTGCACCTGGATAGTTTGTTGTCAAGTCTGCTGCGAGTGGGTCGTCTGCTGTTTCGTTAAGTTCTACGTTGTCGTTCAAGTAAACAATCTTGAGGTCCTTGAATGCAATCCAGTTGAAGTTTGCATCGGCGATTGTAATGTTGATTGCAAGTGATCCCTTGTCTTCAACAGTTACAACAGCTTCAGCATTTTTGTAAACACCGTTTCTGCCTGTAAGTGCAGTTGCGTCCTCTGTCAGATTAATTGCGGTTTCGTTGATATTCAGTGTGGCTCCTGAATATTCAACAGCTTCCTTCTCATTCATTACACGAGTAAGGAGCGAAACTTTGTACTGGCCTGCCTTCAGTCCACCGATGGTATTAAATGTCAACACATTGTTTGCCAAGATACCACCGGCTCCCGTCCAATACTCTGCAAATGGCTTAATCATATTAGAACCATCAGTTTCTCCTTCACCAGACCATGTATTCTTGTGGAATGTGCCTGAACCCGATTGAGACCAACATTCAAACACATCGCTAACCACAGCGCTTGTTACGTCGATTGAACCGCTTGTTTCAGTGATGAGTTTGTTTATTGCTGCACCACGAGTGAATTCTGCTACTGAAGCATTTGCAGCAACAATTGCAGTTTCAAGATCAGTGATGACTTTATTCAACTTGTTGACATCTGTTTCCTTTGTTGTGCCTGTTGCAGTTTCTCCGGCAGTGATGGCACTACTAAGAGCCTCTGATGCAGATGTACTCATGTCTCCACTGATATCCTTCGCATTAGTTACAAGACCAGTGATTTTTGTATAGAAATCATCAAGAGAGATTGCGTTGACGAATGTAAGGGTAAAGTTGTCTACCTTATACCAGTATTGGTCTGAAGTTTCAGCGCTGATGGTGAGAGAGCCGTCAGTCACGATTACGTCACCAGACACTTTGATGCCTGTATACTTGTCCACAGAGGAAGCATTTATTTGGGTGCTGTTAAGTCCGAGAACAAAGGTCTTGTCTGCGTCTGTTCCCATGATTGCGCTGACAGTATATTTACCAGACTGCAGGCCTGTAATAGTTTGGGAGATTGGAGCTCCAACATACCATGTGTTGAAGAGGTAGCTGCCAACTGCACCACTCATTTTGTATGTGTCGTTTGATGTAGACCTGGCGCCTGTATCGTCTGATTTGGTTGTTGTCCATCCATCATAGTTGCCAGTTTCAAAACTTGGGTTTACGATTGCAAGAGTCATGTCTGCACCTGTAGTAGTCTGTGCTTTGGCAGCAGTCTGGATGGCTGTAGCAAGGTCAGTTTCCTGATCTGCTGTTACTGCTTCGAGAGTCCCGTCATTGTATGCGGTCTGCAGAGCTGAAACTGTTGCATCTGCTGCATAATTAGCCTTTCCTGCCTCATCAAGGTTTGATCTTGATGCTGCATCAAGATATGTCTTTGCAGTTGCATAGTTTGAGATTGAGGTGTTGGCTGCTGCGATAGCTTTCTGCAATGCATCATAGTTGTCAGCAGTCTTGCTGTCATTCAATGCTGTTGCAGCTGTTTTCAGTTTTGACAAAACAGCTGCATTCATTTTGCTTTCATACAAAGCCTTTGCTTCTGCGATGATTTCAGCTGCTGCGTCATCACTGATTGTGCTTGAAATATAGCTCAATGCAAAACGGTCGAAGCAAACCCAAGTACCAGTACCGTTCGCAACTCCTGCGGAAACAGTTAATGTTCCACTTTTACCATCATCTGAAGTTACGTCTGTTGTGACCTCATATTTATTACCTACATTATCTGTCTGTGTAACATCAGTTTTTTCGTTACCAGCTTGAATGTAAGCTCCGGTTCCATTAAAGGAAGCGTAAGCAGATAATGTGTATTTGCCGTCAGGAAGATCGGTCAAGGTTTGAGCCATTGTTGCATCAGTAACCGATCCTGAACCAACCCATTTTTGGGCGAAGTAGCCACCAACTGTTTTGTCAAATGTCTTGTTACTTTGCGCACCGAATTGTTTGTCTCCAGTCAGCGTCCAACCTTCCATATTCATATATTCGAAACCGGAGTTGGTCAACAGGTAGGTTACATCCTGAGATGTAGGAGCAACGTTCATGTCGAGCAGTTGGAACTTACCAACGATACACCAGGATTTTGCTTCTTCAAATGTTCCAGTAACACCGATTTCAACTTCTGTATCGTTTGCATCAACTGTGAAATCAACAGTATTGCGATACATGTATGAATCGAATACATTCGCACCTTCAGCTTGTGAATTTGCATATCCACTGGCATTAATACTACCCAAGGTTTTGATTGTTGTTGACTCGTTACCAGCTATAAGTTTGGCTGTAGACTTACTTGCATCAGTGTTATACCCCACCCCGTATCTGAAGAAGGAGTAGTTCACCAACTGGTATTTTCCCGCAGGAAGCGTTATCTTCTGCGTAAGGGAATATGAGGTTATACTAAGACTACTCCATCCAGCATAGGCTTCGGTTGCATACCCTTCGGTTTTGTTTCCCTGTGCAGGGGCTTTGAAATTAGTTTGTGTCCATCCGTTCAATGACGACAGATTGGCATTCTTGATGTACGTTGACGTTACATCCGTCTGTGCCCAGGAAGTCCCGGCGACAACTAAGAAGGCAAACGTCAACAATGAAGTGAAAATTTTCTTCATAAGTTTTTGTTTTTTGTTGGTTGATAAAAATTAAAATGTTTCATGTTATTGGTTGTGCTCTATATCTTCCGGTGCTCCGTCGGCTGTCGATGCCGTCAACTTACACCTTATTATATACGCACATCTGTTATTATATATGCACATCCGTTCTCCCCCTCAAACAGGTTAATAGTCCGTTAACCGTTCATACCGTGCTCTTAACAGGAGCTCGGCATTGCGACGGCAAATTTCAGTAAATTCATCCAAATAAACAAGAAAAACTGTATCTTTTTTGCTCTGCGCCACATTTTTATGCTCTAGAGCATCGCTTTTTTTTACCGAAATGCAATATTCAGTTTACAATTGAACGAGTACGCTGCCATGCGGAGGAATGTTTTAGGTTTTGGGTTTTGAGTTGACATGCGGAGGAATGGCATGAAGCGTTTGATTCATACGCAACGCCTGATTTGTTTGCAAGCGCTCGATGAAAGCGCAAATGCTAGGAGCTAGCTCTCTCCGAGAGCGTTAAAGCGTGCGAGGACTTGTGCGCAGCAAAACATTGCGAGCTGACGCTCGAGTGTTATCGTCTACGCTTTCGGAGAGAGCTGACTCCTACATAGCGAGCGATGCTCGAACGAGCAAACATTGCGAGCTGTCGCTCGAGTGTTATCGTCTACGCTCTCGGAGAGAGCGGACTCCTATTCCGCGCTCAATCCATCCAATCTGACAAATTTCACATGGTCTTGCCCTAATTTGCGACAAACTTTGCCTGCCTTGCCCCTGATTTGCAACAAAAAATGTAATTTTTGCAGTGTAAATCAATGGAAAGGTGCATATGTTTAGAAGAAATGTGATAGAGAAAGTGATGCCAATAGAATGATAGGCGGACCGATGACCAATAGATTGCAAGCCAACAATCAATAGATTATAAGTCCGGCAAGTCCGGCAAGCACAATTAACAGTATCGGGTGAACCTTGTAGAAACGAGTGCCTACGAATGAGAAGAGGAAGATGAGGATGCTGACGATGAACTGGAAAGTGCTGGTGGATGGATTGCCAAAGTTTTCTTCGGACATAAGCAGCACTGCAGCGGCTGCTATCAGACCGATGATGGCAGGACGCAACAATGAGAAGATATCTGACATCACGGTTGTCTTGGAATACTTGAGCATCAGTTTGCTTATTGAAAGCATCAACAAGAATGGCAACCACAGAACGCTGATTGAAGCCACCAAAGCCCCTACTATTGCAAGCCACTCAGGGTAGTTCTCGTGCAGTACAGCAGTGTAACCGGTATATGTGGCACAGTTGATACCTATCGGTCCCGGAGTACTCTGACTTATGGCGACTATATCGGTAAATTCGGACGACGTGAGCCATCCGTTCTTCTCGACCACTTCATTGTGGATGAGCGAAAGCATAGCATAGCCACCGCCGAAATTGAAGATACCTATCTTGGAGAATACAATGAAAAGCTTTAGAAATATCATGTCTGTCTGATGTTGAAAACGTTGTACGTTTACTCTACTGTGTGTTTATATATGATGTACGTTCATTCCGCCGTACGTTTATGCATGCTGTGTATTTATTTGTGGTGTGCCCTTACCCGTCCAAGGATGAAACCTGCAAGTCCTGCCACGAGGATTATCCATATCGGTGACACGTCGAAGAGGGAAATAAGCAAACATGCCACAACCGGAATCCAGATATTGGAGAGGTTGATATTGGCGGTTCGTGCCATTGAGAAGCAGGGTGCGGCTATCAGTGCGACGACTGCAGGGCGCACGCCCATGAATATCTTTTCGATATAGATGTTGTTCTTGAATGCCTGAAAGAACATTGCTATAAGCAGAATGGCAATGATGGAAGGTGTGGCAACTCCCAATGCCCCGACTATACCGCCCCAAACGCCTCGGGACTTGTTGCCTATGTGACTTGCTATATTGATGGCAAACAGACCCGGAGTGCTTTGTGCCACGATGAGTATATCCATGAATTCATCGCGCGAAAGCCATCCGTGTTTGTCCACCACCTCTTTCTCCATGATTGGAACCATTGCGTAGCCGCCACCAAGGGTGAAGGCTCCTATCTTGGCAAAGGTCCAAAACATTCCCATATAATCATTCTTGCTCTCCATACTAATTCTTCTTTTGGCGTTGCAGCCATTTCTCTTTAGTTCTGCTCCATCGTTTGTGGGTCCATAGCCACAGTTCCGGAGTGTTACGTATATCCTCTTCCAACATCTGCAGATATTGGTCGGTGAGTTTATAGTTGTCTATCTCTGACGGGTTGGATGTCATCGGGATGAACTGACATTTATAATAACCGCGCTTTATCTTTGTGACCTTTGCGTAATAGATCACCGAATTGAACTTCTTTGCCAGCTCCTCAGTTCCGATGAAAACGGCAGATTCATGGTTCAGGAACTGTGTGAAGTAATGTATTGCGTCCCACCGTGGTTGCTGGTCGGCAATCATGCCGCACACAAGCGGACGTTTCTCCATATTCGCCCGTATCAACCTGCGCACAGTCTTGCGCATCGGTATGCATTCGCCTCCGTACCTGCATCTGACATCTGTCATCAGCCGGTCGAATACCTTGTCGGACAATGGATGATAGACCTGCGAGCAAGCTACGCCGAACTGCTTGGCAGTGTAGGTCAGTGATGCTATCCATTCCCAGTTACCGAAATGCCCCAGATAGACGAACGATATCGGTCGCTCATCATTGAGCTGGCTGGCGATTTCATCGAATCCTTCGAACACCATGTGCCGGCGCATCGATTTCTCTGAGAAGTACAGTTGCTTGATGAACTCTACGAAGTAATCGCAGAACTGACGGTAAAATCGGCGTTCGATGGATCTGCGTTCTTCTTCCGTCTTCTCGGGAAAGACCTCTGCCAGTTGTTTCCGAACCAAATTGCGTCTATAGTAACGGTTGACGAACGGGCAGGCGATGTCGGACATAAGGTACAGCAACCTTAATGGTATCAGCGATATCAAATATAAGACTGCATAGAGCATCCTGTATGAAATAATCTGTCGTCTATTCAACTCCATATCGCTTTGCAAGTTCTACTATCTGTTCTGGCTTGATGTCACGCAAGCATGGGCATCCGCCTATATGGCATGGTTTGTTTCCATAGATGGAGCACGGGCGACAGGTCATTGGCAACTGTATGATGGAGTCGGACGGTTGCCCCCAAGCGATGAAACCGGCTTTGGGATGTGTGGATCCCCATATAGAGATGGTATGGGTTCCGGTCAATGCAGCCATGTGCATATTGCTGGAATCCATCGATATCATCACCTTCAGCCGACTCATCAGTATCAGTTCGTTCTGCAGTCCGCCGAGTTTGCCGGCAACTGACGTTATGCCTTCTCTCTCCCATGACTGGATCACTGCCGTTTCTTCCTTGCCTGCCCCGAACAGGTACACCTGGTTGCCATCGTCTGCAAGAATGTCGGCGACACGATGCATCTCATCCAATGGATAAATCTTATTTGGGTGGGCAGCAAAAGGGGCGATACCCACCAATGGTTTGGTCTCGTCTCCGATAAAATCATTGATTGCTGAGTACTGCGACCGGTCTATCTCGAGCGATTTGAACGTAAGAGGGAAGGTCAAGCCAAGCCGTTGGAATGTTTCCCGATAGCGTTCTGTCATTGGTTTCAATGGTGTATGGTCTGTTCCATGACCGATGAGTTCGTGCTTCTCCTTCCTGCCCTTGTCGATGACTGCTATCTTCTTGCCGTCGATCTTGAATCTTAGCCGGAGGTATTTGGTTCGCAACACATCGTGGATGTCTGCCACAGCATCAACATCCAGATCTTTCAACTCCTTATATAGTCTGTTTAATCCGGCTATACCCTTGTACGACTTCAAGTCCACACCGACTGCATTGACATTGGCTGGCATCCATGCGAAGAAGGGTGTCAGTCGCTTGTTTGTGAGCACTGTGATACTGAGTTCTGGATATTGTTTGGACAGTGAATAGACAACGGGCACTGTCATTGCGACATCGCCCATTGCAGAAAACCTTATTATCAGTAGCCGTTCCAAGCCTTACTTCTTTGCATATAGCACCGGATTTGTACTTGGGTCGTTGTACATCTTCATCTGTTTGTAGACCTTCATATACTTCTTTCCGTTTGCTATATCATCCAATAGTTGGTCGATAGCTGTTGAGAGATCTTGTTTCTGTTCCAACAAGACATTCAGCTTTCTTTGGCATGTGGCTTTATGATCTGGAGTGGCATCAGTGCGGTCAACCTGCTCTTGCATATGATAAATCTTCAGCAAGAGAATGCTCAGGCGGTCGATTGCCCAAGCCGGACTTTCTGTATTTATGGTGGCATCCGCCTGTGGCTTTACCTCACCATAGTAAGAAAGGAAATAGGAATCGATACGTTCCACTAGGTCTGTCCTGTCCTGGTTGCTTTTGTCGATACGTCTTTTAATCTCCAATGCTACCGTTGGCTTGATGTGGGGGTCACGTATTATATCCTCAAGATGCCACTGAACGGTGTCAATCCAGTTTTTTACATAGAGGTCGTATTCAATTGTTCCTCTGTCATACGGATTATTGATGTCCTGGTCGACGTCATCCTTGAGGTGATAATCCTTGATTGTCTGTTCGAATATTGGAATACAGATTTCCGTGAATGTCATATTTTCTTCAATTTTGTACCTCCACTGAGAATCGAACTCAGATCTAATCTTTAGGAGAGATTTGTTCTATCCATTGAACTATGAAGGCATGTCTGGCTGTTAGATCAATCGTACGACAGCCTTATTTGTTATTTTCCATCCATCGCCTACTTTCTCAGCTGTTCCCAGTTTTTCCGCGAGGATTTCCACTGGTGCACTGACTGTGTTGAGTATCTTGCATGCAGGCTTTACCATTGTGTCCATTGACACGAGTGCTGAACTGATGGCTTCTGGGGTATTCAGTATCTGGAATGTAGCGGTGGCATCATCGTTTGTCTTCAACATATAGAGGGATGTGCCTACCTCGATTTCAGAACTTCCGTTCATGAATACACCGTCGACCGGTACGGGGAAGAACATCACTGCAGAATAGTTCTTCGGACGAGGGTGCTTCACTGGTTCAGCCAGTGCTTTAGGCTTGGCAGGCGCAGCTGTATCATCACTGTCGCCGAACAGAGATTGGGACACTGGACTATGGGTTTCAGTAGCCGCCGTTGCAGTTGCTGATGATGCTGCAGCTGCAGGTTCTTTCTTCACTGGTTCTACTACCTCAGCCGCTACTGCCGGTTTCACTTCCGTAGCTGGCTTTGGTGCTACGTGTGCATTGTTTGGCTTCTTCTCTTGACGCGCTGCTTTGACATTGTCGAGATCTATCTCCATTGCCTTGATGCGTTCGATGAGTCGCAAGCGTTCAGATCGATACTGCTCCATTGAAACTGTTTCCTCTGTCTTGCGCATGTTTTTTCTTGACCGGAGAAATAAAAGAAGGCATACAGTCAGTATGAGATACAGACCGAATGAAATGAGTACCACTTCCCAGAATGTCATTCCTTCGGTGGAATCGTTCGTTGCCTCTTCTGCAGGTTGCTCTACTGGTTGCTCAGTTACCTCGTTTTCAGCCGCTTCTTCTACCGTCTGGATGTTGGGTGCATCGTCGGCTGGTTTCTGATCTTCCGCCTGATCTTGTGACTCAGAGTTTTCCTCCTCCGTTTCTTCGCTTGCGGTTGTTCCCTGCGTCTTGATTTTCTCTACATCAGCCTTGTATTCCTTGCTTGCTGAAGAGGGGACGTTGGAGTCAACATCGCTGGCAGATGTAGCTTTTATGATTCTGTTGACACGGTTTTGCTCCGTGGTGTCAGTGATTTTCTTAATGGCTGCACTGACGGTCTTGTTCTTCTGGAAGTCGCTGAATGACTTGAACTCCGTGACATCAAGATGCGCTATTTGCTGTCCCTCAGACTTGTTGTAGAACGCTTGCTGGAGTGTCCACTTCAATGCACAAATCTTCTTTTGTTCAAGCGTCTGTGCATTCAGTTCTGCAACCATGGCAAGGCAACAGCTGATTATCAATAGTATCCGTTTCATAATATCCGAATTAAAATGAACCTACATAAGAATAGTCGTGCAAAGATACCATAAATTGCGGTAACGGCAAAAGGAATTAATTCATTTTTACATAAAAGACGGATAAAAGGCTTACTTCAGAGAAAAAAAGCATTACCTTTGCACAAAAGATAAGTAAGATAGTATGATTCCCACGAGAACTTTCCAGACAAAGATAAGGGTAGGCAATTGGATTCTTATATCCATGCTGCTCATAGTAAGCGTCTATTTCATTTGGGTTAAGAACGGCATATTCATTGCAGTGTCGCTGCTTTTGCTGCTTCTGGTGATTGAACGGAGCATCCACACTGAATACCGGCTCACGGAAGACGCAATCATATTGCACCGAGGAAGACTGTCGAAAGATATTGTGATTCCATGGTCTGAAGTAGATGCCATCCAACACTTTCCTCGCAGCATTTTCTTTGGCGCATACGAGGTTTACTACACCATCATCTGGTACAGCGGAGACAAGAACTTGAGGGTCTTCCCGATGAACGAGGACTTGTTCTTCGAACAATTCGACAAGTATTTAGCAAAACACTCACTTAAAGGTAGAAAAGGAAAATGAGAATAGTCAGCCATATCAATACACAGGCATGTGTGCTTGCCTTTATGCTTTTGTCCATGACGAGTTCATCGGTGTCAGCACAAGATCAAACGGATGCAAGCACAGGGAATGATTCCATCGAACTGCCGTGGACGGACTTCGTAAGACTGAAGCTGCAGCAGATTGCAGGCGAAGCGGACAGTAGCTACTACACTACAGGCATATATGTGTTCGACTTGACGACCGATTCACCGGTCTTTGCCTATAACCAGCAAAAGCAGTTGCATCCAGCCTCAACCCAAAAACTGTTCACTGCCATCGCTGCGCTCGACAAGTTGGGCGTAAGCCATTGTTACGAAACGTCGGTGTATGCAAAAGGAACCATCACTACCGACACACTTGGACATAATGTACTGAATGGAAACATTTATGTTGTCGGTGATTTTGACCCAAAGCTCGGTTCATCAAGTATAGAGGAAATGGCATCATCCATCAAGAACCTTGGGTTAAGCCGCATTGATGGAATGCTTGTTGCCGACCTCTCGATGAAAGATACCATAATGCTTGGCAGCGGCTGGTGCTGGGATGACAAACAACCATTGCTCACTCCACTGAGCATGGGCGGTGATGCCTATCTCTGTACCAAGGAACGGATAAACAAATACAATCCTGCTGCAGAGTTTCTCTTTGCACTCAGACACAAACTCGAAGAAAATGGCATAAGCGTACAAGGATGCGGAATCGGGGATTACCAGACAAGCGACTCTTGCACACTGGTCTGCTCCATCAAGCACTCGATAGGCGATGTTCTTCCACGGATGATGAAGGAAAGCGACAATCTGTATGCAGAGTCAATGTTCTATCAACTTGCTGCCGACATGAAGAAACATGTGAGCTGGAAAGACTGTAAGACTGTGGTAGAGAATGTGGCATCGGCTTCAGGCATCACCATTTCCAACATCAGAATCGTAGACGGCTGCGGACTGTCTTTCTACAACTACACAACCGTTGCAGCAGAAGTCTCGATGTTGCGCTATGCATATAAAAAAGGTGCAGCAGTCTTCAGTCCGCTCTACGAATCACTACCTGTGGCAGGTGTTGACGGCACACTGAAGAACCGGATGAAAACTGGCAAGACTTTCCGCAATATACATGCAAAGACCGGATCGTTGACAGGAGTCAGTTCACTTGCAGGTTACCTGACAGCTGCCAATGGTCATACGTTGGCATTCTCCATCATTAGCAACAGCTTGAAAAAAGCAGCAGAAGGTCGCGCACTACAAGACTGCATTTGCCGAGTATTGTGTGAATGATCAAACAAAAGGGCTTGTTTGTGTAAACTCAACAAAATAGTAATAAATGAGTCTGATTTCACAGACGTATTTTCTCTATCTAAATGTTTCCGACCACTGTGCTGTAGTATTGCCAGCAGGCACTTTCGATTTGAATTCGTCGTGATGTTCCGGCTCTGTCAGTATGAGCTGGGCACGGTTTTCGGTTCGTTCTTTCTTCAATACTTCTATTCTCACCCGAGTCACTCCCGACTTCACCATGTCAATCTGTGCTGCTGCCACTTTGGAGAGGTCGATGATTCTGCCTTT
Organism: Bacteroidaceae bacterium; assembly: GCA_963640465.1. GTDB lineage: Bacteria > Bacteroidota > Bacteroidia > Bacteroidales > Bacteroidaceae > Colivivens. The sequence continues at coordinate 11,061 of CAVHYP010000035.1, forward strand.
GGCATAAGGTCCGCGGTCGGTCACTTCTACTACAGTCGTCTTTCCGTTCTTCAGGTTTGTCACCTTGAGCTTGGTGCCGAAGGGTAGAGTTTTGTGTGCACACGTAAACTTATACATATTATAAGTGGCTCCGTTCGCACTCTTGCGTCCGTGGAACCCAGGACCGTAATACGAAGCATTGCCTGTATAGGTCTGCGCTTTCATGCCGATGGCGATTGCGCTTAGAACGACAATCATTGTCAGCCTTGCAGCATGTGTAGCTGAATAAAGGCTTGCACATAAATTTCTTTTCATATTATACATCTCATTCATTGCGGCCTCGCGCCGCCCAGGCATAAAGCCTTTTTACATTTCAATTCTTTTGTCCGTGTAGGACTAACATTTCGGCTGCAAAGTTACGGCTTTTCTGCGAAACTACCAAATAATTAGGCACTAAACCCGTTTTTATGCCTTCAGAGTGTGTTCTGTCCGCATTTATTTGCTATCTTTGCATATCAGAAAATTGTATTATGGGAAAAGGAAAACTAGTGAAGTTTGCTGACATGGCTGCCAATCCAAAGGTGAAGGAATATCCCTATGCCATGCTGCGTGAGAGTGGTTGCCCCCTCAAGGGCAAGTGGGGAGCAGAGTTCTTCGGAAACGACCATCCGATTGTGTTGGAACTGGGGTGCGGACGTGGTGAATACACTGTGGGACTGGCGCGCCGCTTTCCCAACATTAACTTCATAGGCGTCGACATTAAGGGCGCTCGCATGTGGCACGGAGCCAAGCAGGCACTGGCAGACATGATGGACAATGTGGGCTTTGTGCGCACCGGCATCGAGTTTCTCTACGACGTGTTCGGACCTAATGAAGTGAGCGAGATTTGGCTTACGTTCAGTGATCCGCAGATGAAGAAAGTGTCGAGGCGGCTCACGTCCACATTCTTCATGGAGCGCTACAGGCAGTTTCTTGTTGACGGCGGACTGATACATCTGAAGACCGATTCCAACTTCATGGCGACCTACACGCGTCTGATGGCACTCCACAACAGTCTTGAACTGGAGTGCTGGACCGATGATCTCTATCATTCCCATCTTGCAGCAGAAGATTCGCCGCTGGTGCAAATCCAGACCTACTACGAACAGATGTGGCTGGCGCGCGGACTCAGCATCAAGTACCTCCGCTTCCGTCTGCCGCACGACACACGACTCGTGGAGCCCGACGTTGAAATCCCGATTGACGAATACCGCTCGTACGACCATCAGGTGAACACCACTGTGAAAGCAAGAAAATAGAATCTAGGAAAAATTTATAATATAAATAGTCCGATATTGAGAAGTGAATCATCGGATGGAAATAGATGCACAAGCACTCGACGAAAGCACAAGCGCTTGTGCTTCTGTTCCAGCGTGCTAAACATTTCCACGCAGCCACTCTTCTTGTTTTACTTCCGCATGGGGTTTTATGGTTTTTGTATATAAGACACGTGCCGCATGGCAACCCTAACCCCCAAGCCAAAACACGACATCTTTTTTCCTTACACCTTATTACATTTCGCGCGCGAGGGCAAGAAAGCTGTAATCTATCATCCGTTCACTTTCGTTCACTCCGCGTTCATATATATTCACTCCAGGTTCACTTTCATTCATAAAAAGTCATGATTCGAAAGAACGGCTTCTCATGCTGTACAACTATAGGTCCTCATGCTGTACAACTATAGCACCTCATGCTGTACGTTCATACGACCTCATGTTGTACAACATGACAACCTCATAAAAACGGTTCTTATAAGTCCTGCTTGAAAGGCATGAAAAGGTCATAAAAGCAAGGGGAAGGATGGGAAATCGCGAAGCTATCAACCGCCATTCTGCACTGGTCAATCCTCTCAAAATGCACTGGCCAATCTGTGCTTGCTGCATCTAATTCACCTTTATGTCTATGACATTCTTGTGTCCTCTCAAGTAACTGACTACTTCCTTTGTCAGTTTGATTTTATTGTCGCTGTGCAATTCCAACGGTGGTTTGTTTTCCTCCACTATCGAGAGGTCAAGACTTGTGTTCCCCTTCGACTTGGCAAAGAGAGTTGTAAGGTCTCCAGCCATTGCAGCGGTCAGATTACTCAAATCAATGGTAAGGGTTATCTTTTCCAGCAACGTGTCCTTTGCCTCATTCAGCAATTCCACAGATTCGATGGTAAGATCCAGTGACTTGGGATTCCACTTGAATCGTTGGGTGATTTTTGCCCGGACAAATATCGCTTCGTTCAGATTGAACAGATGGCGGACTCCCACCCATTTGGAACCATACAAACGTAACTGGTATGATTCCCTGAAATCTTCAATCTTAACGAAACCACATGGTGAACCGTCCTTAGTTGTTCCCACGCTGATGTCGGTGACCATTCCTGCAAAAGTGATCTCAGATCGGTCTCTCAATGAATTCAAATCTGCCAATTCACTAAGCCGAGTATTGCACACGTTGTCAATGATAATAGCATATTCATCCAATGGGTGTGCCGACAGATAGATGCCTACAAGGTCTCTTTCCTTGTTAAGTCGCTCGATATCGCTCAATTCAGTTACCTCTGTTGGCAAGGCTGGATGTACGGTTGCAATCTCAATAGCGCCAAACAAACCGCCGCGTGCTTCCGACTTGTCACTCTGAAATACATTGCCATAGCGAAGCAGTGTATCGATGAAAGGTTCGCCATTGGCTGATTTTGCAAAGTAAGCCTCTCTCTGCAGCCCAAATGAGTCCAGTGCACCTGCCCACGCCAGACATTCCAGGTTCTTGCGGTTGCAAGCTGTGAGGTTCACCCTTTCCACCAGATCGAATATATCCTTGTATAAACCGTTCTTCTCGCGTTCAGTGATAATTGCATTTACTGCGCTTTCACCGACACCCTTGATTGCTGCAAGTCCGAAGCGGATTGCGCCTCTCTCGTTGACTGAGAATTTCACACGGCTCTCATTTATATCTGGACCCAAGGTAGTGATGCCCATAGCGCGGCATTCGTCCATCAACTTGCTGATTTCAAGGATATCCGCAAGGCTTCGGCTCATCACCGCTGCCATCCATTGGGCAGGGAAGTTTGCCTTCATGTAAGCCGTCTGGTAAGCTACCCATGAATAACATGTGGCGTGACTTTTGTTGAATGCATACGAAGCGAACTTTTCCCAGTCGTTCCATATCTTGTCCAGAACTTTTGGGTCATGTCCGTTGGCTGTTCCTCCAGCGATGAATTTCGGTTTCATCGCATCAACGATGTCTTTCTTCTTCTTACCCATCGCCTTACGGAGGGCATCCGATTCACCACGGGTGAAGTTTGCCAGCTGTCGGGACAGAAGCATCACTTGCTCTTGATAGACTGTGATGCCGTAAGTGTCCTTCAAGTATTTCTCCATGCATGGGATATCGTACTCTATCTGCTTGCGACCCAGTTTCCGGTCGATGAAGTCCGGGATATAATCCATTGGTCCCGGTCGATAAAGTGCGTTCATCGCAATAAGGTCCTCAAACACTCCCGGTTGCAGCTCCCTCAAGTATTTTTGCATGCCGGCAGATTCAAACTGGAACGTACCGATGGTTCTGCCGTCGCAATACAGCTGATAGGTGGCAGGGTCGGTGATATCCAGATAATCCACGTCGATGTCAATGCCGAGGCTGTCCTTCACGTTCGCCACTGCTTCCTTGAGTTGGGAAAGAGTTTTCAGACCCAGGAAGTCCATCTTTATTAGTCCTGTCTCTTCAATGACGTGACCGTCGTACTGGGTACAGTTCACTTTCTCGTGGGTTTCCTTGTCTTCTGCAGTACTTACAGGAACCCAGTCGGTGATGTCGTCACGGCAGATGATTGTACCGCAAGCATGTACTCCAGTGTTGCGTACGTTGTTCTCAAGCATCTGTGCATACTTGAGCGTGTTGCGCAGGTTATCGTCGGGAGATGTCGCTGCATCCCTCACTTCCTTTACACATTCGATGACATTCTTGAGGTTCATCTTCTTGCCGTCAGGCAGTTTGTCGGGAATGGCTTTGCAGATTGCGTTCACCTCAGCCAGCGGCACTTTCTGTACGCGTGCTACATCCTTTATCGCCAGCTTTGTTGCCATCGTACCATACGTGATGATATGAGCCACCTTTTCTGCGCCATACTTCTCAGTCACCCACTGCAGCACTTTTCCTCGTCCGTCGTCGTCGAAGTCCACATCGATATCCGGCAAGGATATTCGGTCTGGGTTGAGGAAACGCTCAAACAGCAAATCGTATTTGATAGGGTCAATCTTTGTGATTTCAAGACAATAGGCAACAACAGAACCGGCAGCAGAACCACGTCCTGGTCCTACCCATACACCCAGTTTCTCTCTTGCCGCACGTATATAGTCCTGCACAATAAGGAAGTAACCGGGGAAACCCATCGTCTTCATTATGTGAAGCTCGAACTTTATCTGTTGCACCACATTGTCAGGGATTGGGTCTCCGTAGTATTTTTTGGCTCCGTCGTATGTGAGTTTCGCAAGATAGTCAGCCTCAAATTTGATTCTGTAGAGTTTGTCGTAGCCGCCCAGTTTCTTTATTTTCTTGTTTGCCTCCTCTTCGCTCAGCACCACGTTACCGTTTTCGTCTTGTGTAAACTCATCGAAGAGGTCTTTCTCCGTCAGGCGCTGGCGATATTCTTCTTCTGTGCCAAACTCTTTCGGAATGTCGAAGTTCGGCATGATTGGGTCGTGGTTGATGTTGTAAGTCTCAATCTTATTGAGAACGTCTATCGTGTTCGACAGCGCTTCCGGGATGTCGGCAAACACCTCGTTCATCTCTTCCTTGGTCTTCAGCCATTCCTGCTTGGAATAGAGCATTCTCTTAGGGTCGTCCAGGTCTTTGCCTGTACTGAGGCAGAGCAGACGGTCGTGGGCTTCGGCATTTTCCTCATCCACGAAGTGCGCATCGTTGGTGCAGACAATCTTGATGTTGTGCTTGCGTGCCAGTTCTATGAGTCCTTTGTTTGCCATTTTCTGAATCTCATAGGTCTCGCGGTTTGCCCTTTGGTTCGGGTTCTTTACTTCATGACGCTGTATCTCCAGATAGTAGTCTTCACCAAAAAGGTTCTTGAACCACAGTACAGATTCTTCTGCCTTGTCTATCTGTCCTGCAATGACGTATTTCGGGACTTCGCCTCCAATACATGCCGAACAGCAGATGAGTCCTTCGTGATATTTCTCGATATCTGCATGGTCCGTACGTGGACGTCCGTAGAAACCGTCTGTCCATGCCCTGCTGACGATCTTCACAAGGTTGTGATATCCCTGAAGATTCTTTGCCAACAGTATCAGGTGCCAACCGCTATAGTCGATTCTCTCGTCCTTGCGCTCTTTGCCTCGTCGGGCGCAATAGACCTCACATCCGAATATAGGAGTGAAGTCGAGGTCGGGATTCTTTCCCTTCACCTTGTTGACATAGTTGAAGTATTCCTTGATGCCGAACATATTGCCGTGGTCGGTTATGGCAAGTCCTCTCATGCCGTTGCCTATGGCTTTGTCAACAAGTTTCGGAATACTTGCCTGTCCGTCAAGTATTGAATATTGTGTATGTACGTGTAAATGTATGAAGTCTTCCATCGTTTGCCTTTTGTCCTAAGGAAAATTCTGTAATTAGTCCTAAGTGAAGTTCCGTAATCTGTCCTAAGGGCGGTTCAATATAGCGTTTCTGTAATTGTCGGTCTTAAATCAGTTGTGCACAGTTCTGCTTCCGTCGTCCTCTTCGTCGATATAAACCTTGACCGTTTCCTCCGGCAGGTATTCGCCTATCAGCTCGGGCCATTCCATGAAACACAGGGCATCGCTGTCGATATAGTCCTCGAAACCGATGTCGAGCACTTCTGCAGGTTTCTTTATACGGTAGAAGTCGAAATGGTATATGGGGCAACCGTTCCCGTCCATGTATTCATTCACGATGGCAAAGGTTGGCGAGTTGATCACGTCGGTCACTCCCAGTTCTTCGCACACGGCCTTGATGAAAGTGGTTTTGCCTGCGCCCATCTTGCCGTAGAAAGCAAATATCTTGTTGTCTCCCATCTCCCCAATAAACTGTTGGGCAGCATTGTGTATCTGTTCGATTGAATCAATCTTTATGTTCATAACTCAATGTTTTTTCTTTCCTTCCAATGTCACCAGCGGAATGAGCATTTCCTCCATACTGATGCCTCCGTGTTGGAATGTATTCTTGAAATAGTTTACGTAATAGTTGAAGTTGTTCGGATAGGCAAAGAAGTCTTCGTTTTGCGCAAAGATGTATGCAGTGCTTATGTTGGGCGACGGCAACAGGGCTTTGTGCGGTTCCTTCAGTTCGAACACTTCTTTCGGGTTGTAGCTCAGGTTTCTGCCAAGTTTATATCGCAGATTGCTGTTGGTGTTCTTTTCTCCCACCACCTTGATGGGGTTGTTCACTCTTATCGAACCGTGGTCGGTGGTGATGACAATCTTGGCATCACTTTGCGACAGGATACTGAACAGTTCCCTGATTGGCGAATGCCGGAACCATGAAGCAGTGATGCTGCGGTAGGCAACTTCGTCGGACGCCAGTTCCCTCACCATTCTCGATTCGGTGCGTGCATGTGAAAGCATATCGATGAAATTCACTACAATCACGTTGAGGTCGTTCACCGACAGTGAGTGGATCTGTGATATGAGTTTTTCGCAATCGTCGGAATTGTTGAGTTTTGAATATGAGAAACGGTCGTGTCTGCGGAATCTCTCAATCTGAGTTGCTATCAGTGGCTCTTCGTTGAGGTTCTTGCCTTCGTCCTCGTCTTCGTCCACCCACAGTTCCGGGAACATCTTCTTTATCTGCTCGGGCATCAGTCCTGCAAAAAGGGCGTTGCGTGCATACTGTGTAGCAGTAGGAAGGATGCTCAGGTACAGGTCTTCGTCGACGAATGTGAAGTCGTTTGCCAGTTCCCTACTTATCACGCGCCACTGGTCGTACCTGAAATTGTCGAATACGATGAGGAACACCTGCGCTTTCTGATTGAGCATCGGGAAAATCTTCTTCTTGAAGATGTCGGGACTCATCATCGGACGTGAGTCGGTGTTGGACACCCAGTCCACATAGTTCCGCCTCACAAACTTCGAGAATCCGTGGTTGGCTTCAGTCTTCTGCATTTTCAGAACATCGGTCATGTCGCTGTTGGTTGTGCTCAGTTCCAGTTCCCAGTATACCAGTTTGCGATAGACTTCCTTCCATTCGTCCAGACTGTAGGAATCGTTTATCTGCATGCCTATCTTACTGAAGTTCTGGCGGTAGCTGGTGTCAGTGACTTCGGTTTCCAGGTCTTTCTTCTGCAGATGTTTCTTTATTGTCAGGTAAATCTGGCTCGGGTTGACTGGCTTGATGAGATAGTCAGCAATCTTCGAGCCTATTGCCTGGTTCATGATGTTCTCCTCCTCGCTTTTAGTCACCATGACAATGGGTATGGTGTTGTTCATCTCCTTTATCATGGTTAGGGTTTCCAGTCCGCTCAGTCCCGGCATATTTTCGTCGAGGAAGATGAGGTCGAAAGAATGTTCGGCACACAGGTCCACTGCGTCACGTCCGTTGGTGGCAGTGACTACCTCATAGCCTTTCTTCTCAAGAAAGATGATGTAAGCCTTCAGCAGCTCAATTTCATCGTCAACCCAAAGTAGCGTTCCGTTGTTCATCAGAATATGTAGTTTTCTTCGTCGTCTTCGTAATACTCTTCGTTTTCCTGTTCTTCCTCGTAGAGGTCGTCAGGGTCTTTTATCTCCACGTCGGGCTCGTTGAGCAGGTTCTCGTCTATCTGCAACTTGCCGACTCGGTCGAACACCTCGTCATAGAAATCAAAGTATTCAGCATAGCTCAGTCCGTGCGCAATCTTCGTCAAGTTGTCCTCCGAGATGATAAACAGTTTGAGTCCTTCCAGCTTGGTCATCATCGCTTTGTCGTTTGCCAGCCGGTGGAAGTAGATGTACGCCTCGTCGTAGTTCATGAACGTGCCGACTTTCAGCAGACTGATGTCCGGACCCTTCTCCTGCTCCATGTCGAAGTTTCTCACTGTGAAGTTCGAGAAGTTGTATTGTGCCATCTCGAAGAGAAGCCGGTTCTCGTTGATGCTGTCGCTCTCGTATGCAATCACAAACAGCCAATTGCAGTTTTTCTCGTCGCTGAACGTGGTGTCGCTCATCAGTGAGTCACCCTCGATGAATCCGCGCCTGCGTTCCCAGATTGAACCGTTGTTCATCCTTCCGCTCTGGAGCAGGCGTCCGTCCTGCAGTCCCTTCACATACAGTCCTGCCAGTTCGCTCACGGTGCTCTGCGGATATTTGTCCACAATCTCTTTCATTGCCGACATGAATTGCTGTGTCTCTCCCTTGTTGAGGCGGCTCATTGCGCGGAGGAACATGAAGCGTGCCCTGTTGGCTCCTTCCGGATACTCTTTGCCGGTGAATTCGGCATCCGAGATTGTCTTGTCGTAGTTTTCGTTCAGATATGCATTGTAGGCATCTTGATAGATGGAGTCTTCCTGCTCCACACCATAGCGTGCTTTGAATTCGAAGTTCGGGTCGGCAATTATCTTTGCATGTTCGTTGTCGGGGAATTCGGCAATCAGTTTTTCCTTGTAGTCGGATGCATCGTCCGTCCTTCCATATCTCGAATAGAGTTGGAACATGTTGTAGTAGGTCTCGTCCATGTGCTCAAAGTCGGGAAAGTCGATACATATTCGCTGGAATGTGCGCTCTGCCAACGGGAAGTTCTCCATGCGGTCTTTGTAGATGACAGCTGAGTTGTAGAGTCCGTCGACAAGCAGTTTGTTGGATGCCTCCATCTGCTCGTCGGTGAGTGGAATGTCCTTCAGATAATACTCCGGACGGTGTGGGTCGTTCTCGTATTCCTGCAGTTTGGCAAGTTCCTCCTGATCTTTCTCCGACAGTCCGTTGTTCAGGTTCTGCGTGGAATCGTTGTCAGTGGAGTCTGCCAGTGCTTCCTCGTCCGATGCTTCGTCCGTTGACTCTTCGTCAGCCAGCACAGTCTTGTTGCTGCGTTGCCAGTCGTCAGCCAGTTCTCTCTGTCCCCATTTCTTCTGGAATTCCTTCCTTCCGTTTGCCACGGCTGTAGGATTGTAGAAATACCATTCTCCGCCGTTCTGTCTATTGGTGCGGTTGTTTGGGTTCTGCTGGGTCCCCTGCGTTGTTTGGTTCTGCTGGTTTGCTTGTGCAGCCTGACTGTTTTTCTTCGCCTCCTCTTTCTCCTTTTTCTTTACCTCCTCGATAATCAGTTTTATCTTCTTCATCCGTTCCACGGAATCCATGCGGGCAAGTGTCTGTAGACTGTCCTGCAGTTCCACTGCCTGTGCATAAGGCAGCAATTCCTCGAGGATTTTCGCCCTGTTGTCGACTTCATCGTAGTCGTCGCGGTCTTTGTCGTAAAGTCCCAGTACTCCGGCATAACATTCCTGTGCCTTCACGAATTCCTCCCTGTCCCAGTAGAGTTGCCCCAGATGGAGCCACACAACGCCTTTCTCTATGCTGTTGCGTGTGCTTTTTTCCACTCCGTCCTTGTAGGCATACAGGGCATGAGTGGTGTCGCCCTGAGCAAGATAGATGTTGCCGATGGCGTAGTACACCTGGTCGAGATATTCCTTGTTCTTGTCGCTGCGTGCCATTCTGCGCAACTTGCTGATCATCTTTTTCGACTGGCCCTTCGACAATACTTCCGTCTGCTTGATGCGGGCATTGAACTCCAGTTCGTATGGCGGGTTCTTGGAATACACCTTCCCGAATGCTTTGTAAGCCAGCTTGTCCTGGCCGGTCTGGTGGTAGAGCTGTCCCAGCAGATAGTAGAGCCGTGCTTTCTCGAGCGAACCTTTCTGCTTCTTTACAGCCTTCTGAATGTTGGGGATGGCTTCAGCATATTGCTGCTGACGAATCTGGCAGTCAGCCAACACTGCTGCTTTTGCCGCTTCAAGGTTTGACGGGAAACTGTCGCGCTCGGCACGGTTCAGCAGGTTCTCGGCATCGTAGTACCAGTCCATTTCAGCATAGCATTTTGCCTCAAGCACTCTGGCGCGAGCCACGATGTTGGGACGCGAAGAGAAAAGGCGCTGGATGTAGGCAAAGGTTGATGCTGCCTCAAAGTATTCACCTTTCTGGAATTGTGCATTGCCCATCAGGAACCATGCCTTGTGCAGAAACGGATTGTATTCTTTCAGTGCAAGAAACGCTTTTCCTTTCGGTGTGCGCCGTTGTCTTGCGCTGAGTTCCGGTTTTTTCGTGATGCTGTGCAGTTTTATTGTCTTCTGACTTTTCTCTATGGCACGGTCGAACTGTCCCGAACCGAGTTTCTGCGTGGCAGCATTGCCGGTCATGTAGAACGGCAGAATCTCCATATAGTTGTCCTTGTTGCCGTCGCGCTGAGCCTGATAGCCTTCGATGAAAGCCTGGCTTCCGTTATAATAAGTGTTGTATCTAGCCTTGAACGCCTGCACACGACGGGTCATGCCCGTGTTCTTTTTGGTGGAACACGAAACGGCGACACAAACGATGAGCAGTGTCAGTATGTAGCCAATGATTTTCCTCATCTTTACCTTGATATATAACTATAACGGAATGTCCCTCGATTTATTTTCAGAACATGGACTGCAAATATACTAATTCTTTTCGAATAAAGAACCATGGTCAGCCCTAATTTTCGGATAAAGGACTGAGGTTGGCCTTAAATGAATGCTTTGCCCATACATTTGCCCGTTTTTGCATGCAGATATTCTTCTTCAGCCATTCGAAGTTCAGTGCCAACAGTGTCATACCCTGCAATGCTGCTGAGATTGTTCGATATTGCCTCGTAGAGAAACTAAACTGTCACTTATTTCCATTGTTTGAGTCTCTAAAAGCCTCGGACATGACAGCTATGACAGTTATGACAATAAAAAATAAGGTGCTCATTTTTTGACGCTTTTCCTGTACTTGTCGTTTATGTAATTAATAGTTAAGCGATTAGGTGATGTAGGGGTGACGAGGCGTAAATGTAGGGGTACCTTAAAAATAACTGTCATAACTGTCACTGTCGCGCAAAGTATCTTAATAAAATCCTCAATGCGTTGAATATTAATATCATGCAAATGTTAAAAGAATAAAACAATGTAACGGTTAAGTGCGACAAACAGTGATTTTCTGACAGTTTACCCCATGAAAATGCCCTATTTTTATGGATTTGAGCATGAATTTTATGGGTTGTAACGCTAGTTCTCACCATTTTAACACTCGCTGTTTTTTATGAATCTCTTGTGATTTTTGGGCTGGAAACTGCGTGGATTGAGGGGTAAATGCAGAGATAACTGTCGTAATACAGGGCTTGAAACGCCTGAACCATGGGGTGAGAAACGTTTGAAGAGTGAGAAATCGGTAAATGTTAAATTGGGAAGCGCTTTGCCATGCGGATAGAGAGACAAGCGTTACGTAAGAAACGAAGGACTATTTGAGATAAGAAAGGTGTGCCATAAGGAGAATGTAAATCCCTTATTGCACACCTTGTTTGTAGGAGCTTGGGCTCCGAACCATTAGAATCCTAAAGCATTTCTCTTTGGCTCAACTTGATTGTTGATGACGCCATGCTGGTCTTCCTTGATGCCCTTGATGTTGACACCCCATCCCTTTACCTTGGTGGCAGCGGTCTTGTAGATGCCGAAGAACCATGAGTGTGTCTCTTTCTCAAATTCTGGCTCGATAATCAAATCGACGTTTGCGTTCTCCTTGGCACGATAGAGAGCCTGAGATTCTAATTTTGTCATGCTGTTGTAGCGGTTGGAACTCTTCAAGGTCTTGTTGCCGTTCTTTACGAGAGGGATAAACCAAAGAACGGTCTTGGTGTCGATGGTAGCTTCTACCTTTTTAGCGTTGGCATAGTCTAAGTCGGCGGCTACGTAAGTGTTGATGTTGTTACTCTGAACTCCCATAATAGGGGCTGTTTTCTGATAGGTGGCGCAACTTGCGAGAAGCATTGAGCCCAACCCTAATAGACCAATCGTCTTTTTCATATTTCTATGGTTGTTTTTAGTTTTGCAGCACTATAATCTAATAAATTTCATAAAACCTTGAGCGGCTCATTTCTGTTGCAGAAGGATACCCATGTCTGACAATCATCTGCCTTGGTGCTGCAAGAGAAAGCAAACGAATATCTCAATAGGCATGCAAAGGTAAAAAAATAATAATAAAAGTTGCTGTTTATACAAACTTTAACAAAGAATGGCAATTATTGTTACTCATTCTTTCAAAATAGGGTGCAAGTTTTGAAAGAATGAGTAGTTGCAATGGTTTTCGACGCAGTGTCGGAATTACAGCAGATACACGTATTTTTTTTCAGTGCATCAGTAAATGCCGGTTGAGCTGTAATGTCAGCCCCTCGACATCGACTGAATTTCGTCTCAATCGACATCAAGAAACGGATGGACGAGCAAATGTTAAATTCGAGAGATTTTGGTGCATTGCGGCGAGAGGAACAAGACCCGCGAAACAGCCCGTTTTACTTTCCTAGTCAGAGAAACTTATTTTCCTGGTCAGACAAAAAAATTTTTCCAGTCAGAGAAAAAAACTGGGTAATAGGGCACGAAATAAAGGGTGAAACAGCTACTTTGCAAATATCATCAAAATGTCGGATTGAATTATCTGATTTCAGATGGTTGTGTGGGAGGCTTTAGTGCGCCGTAAACAAGAGCGTTTTAGACATTGCGAACTATGTTCGAGTGTAATCGTCTACGCTCTCGGAGAGAGCTGACTCCTAGCCTAAAGCGAACATACGTTCGAGAGAGGCAATAATAGTGAACATACGTTCGAACGAATCCATGCGGCGTGCAGGATTTTGCTCCCATACGCCGTATGGTTCTGTTTAGTCTTTATAGGTACTTTGCCGTGACGGACGCCGCACACTGTGCCATCTCGCATGGTGTTCCCATGAAGATGATGGTGCCGCCTTGTTCGCCTGCACCTGGGCCCAGTTCCACGATGAAATCGGCTGACTTGATGACATCGAGGTTGTGCTCGATGATATAGACAGTGTTGCCTTGGCTCACCATTTTATCGAACAGACTGAGGATGTGACTAACGTCCTTGATGTGAAGTCCGTCGGTGGGTTCGTCGATGATGAACACCTTGCCTTCCTGCCCAAGGTAGGACGCCAGCTTCATGCGCTGGAGCTCGCCACCGGAGAGTGTGGACAATGCCTGGTTAAGATGGAGGTAGGGCAGTCCCACGTCTATAAGTGGTTGTATCTTGGCTTTGGCTCGTGATGCCAGCTGCTCGAACTGTGGCAGGCGGGAAAAAAACTCGGTGGCTTCTTCTACACTCATGTCCATCACCTCAGCGATGCTCTTGCCGTTGACCCTGTATTCGAGTGCCTCGGGCGAGTAACGCAGCCCGTGACATGCCTCACACAAGGTCTCTATGTTGTCCATGAATGCCATCTCGGATACGATGACACCCTTGCCGCCGCACACGGGGCAGGCTCCTTTGCCATTGAATGAGAAGTAATCTTCCTTTACCTTGTTCGCCTTGGCGAATATCTTGCGGATGTCGCCTGCCATATCCATGTAGGTGGCTGGAGTGGAGCGCAGACTCACTCCAATCTCTTTCTGGCTGATGTAAATCGGTAGGGGCTGGCCGTCGTCTGCTGCCTGTTCTCCCAACCGCTGACGGAACACTTCCATCAGACTGCTCTTGCCCGAACCTGCCACACCGCACACCACTGCCATCACTCCCATCGGAAGGTCGACGGTGATGTTCTTGAGGTTGTGCAGACTGACGTTCTCGAGATGAAAAAGACTTGTGGGTTGGCGTGTCGATGACTTCATCTCGGTGTTTGCCTCAATCATCTGTCCTGTGGCAGTGCCGCTATTGACGAGTCCATCGTACTGACCCTGATACATGATTTGTCCACCGGCAGTACCTGCACCCGGTCCCATGTCGACGATGTTGTCGGCAATGCGGATCATTTCCTTATGGTGCTCCACGAGTATTACGGTGTTGCCGTGGTCGCGCAGTTTCCTTACGGAGTTCTTCATCAATTGTATGTCGTGGTTGTGGAGTCCCACGCTCGGTTCGTCGAGGATGTAGAGCACATCTGCCAGCGATGAATTGATGTATTTGGCAATCTTACAGCGCTGTGCTTCGCCACCCGAGAGTGTGCCTATAGGACGACTCAGACTCAGGTAGCCCAGTCCGATTTCTTCGAGTGCATCGAGACGCTGTCCTATCGATTGTTTCAGGTCGGTTGCCAAGGGGTCGGTAAGCGATTTTATCCATGCATTGAGGTTGTGGATGGACATGTCGCACACTTCTGAAATGTTCTTGTCTTCAATCTTGCACGAACGTACCTTGGCATTGAGACGCGTGCCGCCACAATCGGGACAGACTCCCATGCGCAGCATCGGGTTGAGTACGGCGCTATGGAGCAGTCCTTCCTCGGAATTGATGATGCTGCGGTACATTCGTGGGATGAGTCCTTCGTACTTGGCTGTCTTTGGCCAGTTGGACGGTGGATTCTTGAGTTTTATCTGTGGTGAATGGAGAAAAAGCTCGAGTTCATCTGGCGAATAATCTTTTATCTTCTTGTCAAGGTCGAAGAGTCCGCTGTGGGCATAACGAATCCATCGCCATCCTCCCTTGTGGAATGCGATGTAATGGATGGTGTCTTCATCGTTGAGGCTTTTGTTGAAGTCCACCAGTTTGTGTATGTCGAGTTCGCGTATCTCGCCCAGTCCCGAGCATCGGGGGCAACTGCCCTGTGGATGGTTGAAGGAGAAGGTGTCGGAGTAGCCTACGAAGGGTTTGCCTACACGCGAAAAGAGGAGTCGCATGAGCGAATAGATGTCGGTGTAGGTGCCGACGGTCGACCTGCTGTTTTGTGCTGGTTTCTTCTGGTCGATGACTATGGCGATAGGCAGTCCCTCGATTTTATCGACATGCGGACGACCGTATTTGGGCAGATATTGTTGTACAAACGAAGGGAACGTGTCGTTCAGTTCCCTTCGTGATTTTGCAGCAATCGTATCGAGTACAAGTGAGGATTTTCCTGAACCGGACACACCGGTGAATACGGTAATCTTGTATTTGGGAATATCTAGCGATACGTGCTTGAGATTATTCTCGTATGCGCCTTCTATCTTAATCATCCTTTGGCAGCGTACACTTCTTCGATTGTCATTGGTTTCTTCTTGTGTCCGAGCAAGCGTGCTCCGTCTTCGGTGATGACGTAGTCCATCTCGTTGCGTAGTCCGGTGAAGTTCTTCCATGCCTCCACCTTGTCGTAGTTGATGAAGTCGGTGAACTGCTTCTCTGCCTTCCACTTGTCGATGAGTTCGGGGATGAAGTAGATGCCAGGCTCTACGGTGAACACGAATCCAGGCTCGAGTTTGCGTGCCAGACGGAGTGACTTGAATCCGAACTGTGTGCTCTTCTTCTCGCCCTCAGCATAACCCACATACTGCTCGCCAAGATTCTCCATGTCGTGTACGTCGAGTCCCATCATGTGACCCACACCGCAGGGGAAGAACAGGGCGTAGGCACCGATTTCTGCTGCCTCTCTAGGGTCGCCCTTCATTAGTCCGAGGTCTTTCATTCCGGCACAGATGGTTTCTGCTGCCGCGAGATGTGCCTCTCTGTAAGGTACGCCCGGTGCCAGCTTGTTGACTGCCGCATAGAAAGACTTGAGGTGGAGGTTGTAGATGATTGCCTGCTGCTCGGTGAATTTGTCGCTTACCGGCATTGATGAAGAGAGGTCGCCTGCATAGTGCAACTGGTCCTCTGCTCCAGCATCCACGAGAAGGATATCACCCTCGTGCAGTGTGTTGACGAACGCATGCTGGTGGAGGGTCTGTCCTTTGGTGGTGGCGATGGTAGGGAATGAGCGGAAGCAATCCTGGGTCATCACTGCATACTCGATGGCAGCGGCAATCTGCGCCTCGGTCACACCTGGACGTGCAGCCTTATAGGCAGCAAGGTGCATGTCGACACTAATGTCGATGGCGGACTCGATGTGTTCCAGTTCTTCTGCTGTCTTGTGGTTGCGCATGTCGACGATGGCTTTGATCATCGGTACTGATGCCTTGGCTGCCTGCTCGGCTGTATTGATGCCGAGGAGTTCTTGCAGCCACACTTGGTGCTCGCCTCTGTAAGGCGGAAGGAAATGTATTGTCTGACCCTTTGTCTGGGCATTCTTTACGTATGTTGTCAGTTCGGAAAGAGGTTTGGTTTCGCTGATGCCCACCGCTGCGCTCTTCTCGGCTACGGTAGGTTGGTAGCCCATCCACACGATGTCGTCGATGGTCAGTTCGTTGCCGAAGATGATTTCCTTGTCGTTGTCGATATCGATGACAGCAGCAAGTCCCGAGTAGTCGCCACCGAAATAATAGAGGAACGAACTGTCCTGACGGAACATGTAAGCATTGTCGGCATAGTTCATACCTGCCTCACCGTTACCAAGGAAGAGCATCAAGCCGCTTCCAACTCTTTTCTTAAGTTCTGCTCTGCGCTGAACATAAGTCTCTTTTTTGAAAGGTCTATTCATAGCTTTGACGTTTAGTGTTGTTTTGCACTGCAAAATTACGACAAATCAATATCAAATGCAATAGAAACGGGAAAAATGAAGTGTGACAGGCTAGTATTTATTTGTATTCGGAAAAGAAAGATAGTTGCGAATGAAAATGAAACTAGTTTCGTCGGCTTTTGAGACTAGTTCCGATGGCATGTGAGACTAGTTTAGTCGAAATTGAAGTTGACTCTGATTTTTTGGGTTATTGTAATGTACAAAAAAGTGTCCGCAGTTCCACTGCGGACACTCATTGGTTTTGTTTATTGTTTAGTGATGTTCAATCACTTGACATAAACTTTCTTGCCGTCAACTATGTTCAGACCTTTCTGCAATACATTGAGTTTCTGACCAGCGATGTTGTAGATGCCTTCTGCACCAGCCTTGCCTGC
>CAVHYP010000036.1:0-26406 GCA_963640465.1 Bacteroidaceae bacterium
CTCTAACAGGTCTTCAGGACATGTCCCGAGGACCTGTTTTTTTGTGCCTTTACTTGTTTCGAAAATTTTCGATAAGCTAGAAGAGCAGAGTCAAGCTTGCTCGAGCTATGCCATGGCGAGAAAATTTGCACGTAGTGAATGTCCGAAAATTTTCGATTATGGAACTGCGATAATAAGTTTTTATGTTTATTGTTGCAGGTGTTTGATATAAAATTCGTAACTTTGCATACATTAATATTTTAACTGGCAACAGAAAAACATTAAACTGAAGAATAATGGATAAGAATCAATTGAAGTCGGAGATAGAACAGATGCGCAAGGAGAAGAATGCAGTTATACTTGCGCATTACTATACGGAGCCGGAGGTGCAGGATATCGCTGATTTTGTTGGAGATTCGTTGGCATTGGCACAACGGGCTGCCAAGACTGATGCTGACATAATCATAATGTGTGGTGTGCATTTCATGGGTGAGACTTGTAAAATTCTGTGCCCTAAGAAGAAAGTGATCGTTCCAGACTTGGAGGCAGGTTGCTCACTTGCTGACAGTTGCAAGGCTGAAGACTTGAAGGTTTATATCGACGAACATCCAGGATACAAGGTGGTGAGCTATGTGAACACTACTGCTGAGGTGAAGGCACTGAGCGATGTGGTTGTGACAAGCTCAAATGCTCAGAAAGTGGTTGATTCTTATGCAAAGGACGAAAAACTGATATTTGGTCCTGACCATAATCTTGGTGAATATATCAACAGCACTACTGGTCGGCAGATGTTGCTGTGGAATGGGGGCTGTCATGTTCACGGACGTTTCTCTCTCGAGGGAATCCTTCAGTTAAAGAATACTTATCCGAAGGCAAAAATACTTGTACATCCCGAATGTCCTGCTGCCATTCAGGCAGTTGCCGATAAGATTGGTTCGACAGCCGGACTTCTTAATTTTTCGAAGCAAGATGATGCAAGGGAATATATAGTGGCAACAGAGAGTGGAATACTCCATAAGATGACTGAGGCATGTCCAGACAAGACATTTATTCCTGCACCTCCGGAAACAACAGATGGAATCGGGTGCAGCTGCAATGAATGTAGCTTTATGCGACTGAACACACTTGAGAAACTTCATCATGCACTGACGACTGAACAACCTGAGATCCTTATTTCAGATGAATTGATTGAGAAGGCTGTGAAACCAATTAAAAAAATGCTTGAGTTGAGCAAATGAAGTCGGTTGCTGCATTAGTATCGGGAGGAGTGGACTCTGCTGTGAGTGTCTATATGCTCAAGGAGCAGGGGTTTGAACCGCATCTGTTTTACATCAAGATAGGTCCGGACAAGGATACGGAGTGGAACTGCACATCTGAGGAGGATTTGGAGATTTGTAAGTGGCTTGCACACAAGTTCGGCTGTAAGTTTGACATCATAGACTTGCATAAAGAATATTGGGATAAAGTGGTTGGCTACACTATGGACAAGGCGCGCCTTGGTCTTACTCCGAATCCGGATGTCATGTGCAACAAATTGATAAAGTTCGGTTGTTTCGAAGACGTGGCAGGCAGGGATTTCGACTTGACAGCAACGGGTCATTATGCTACTACGACAGAGATTGATGGACGTACTTGGCTAAGTACTAGTCCCGATCCTGTGAAAGACCAAACCGATTTCCTTTGTCAGATTGATTCATTGCAGGTGCACAAACTGATGTTTCCTATCGGACATCTGTGGAAACACGAGGTGAGGAATATTGCGGATAGAGAACAACTGCTCAATGCACAACGTAAAGACAGTCAGGGCATTTGTTTCCTTGGTGACATCGATTTCCGTGAGTACATAAAGAAGAATCTCGGGGAAAATCCCGGAGATGTGAGGGAACTGGAGACAGGACATAGGATAGGTACGCATAGAGGATTGTGGTTCTACACCATCGGTCAGCGCAAAGGACTAGGTTTTGGTGGCGGTCCTTGGTTTGTGGTTAAGAAGAATGTCAAGCGTAACATCCTGTTTGTCAGTCATGGCTACGATCCGGAGAAGGTGTACAAAGATCATATAAAGATGACTGATTTCCACTTCATAACGGCAGACCCTTGGATTGGAGATGACGAAATAGAACACAAGATCACTTTCAAGATACGACATACGCCTGAATACTTGAAAGGTACAATACAGAAGGCAGATGATGGAATTTGGCATGTGCAGGCATACGATAAGATTCATGGAGTCGCTCCAGGACAGTTCTGTGTGGTTTATGATGAAAACCATCACTTGTGTTTTGGGAGTGGGGAAATAGTTTAGAACGAGAGAATAGATATGAGACATATAATAGACATTCACGATGCAGTGGCTCGCCATCCGGTTTACAGACTGGCGCATCCGGTAGACTTTCAATTTGACGAGGGTGAGCAACTGGCTATTGTGGGTGACAATGGTGCGGGCAAGAGCTTGCTTGTGGACATGATTACAGGCAAGCACCCACTGATTGACGACGGGAAAGGTTCGTATATCCATTACGATTTCACTTCACGTGAGTCGAAGATGGTTTACAACAACATAAAGCACATCACTTTCGAGGATGCGTATGGTACAACCGAAGGTCGCTATTACTATCAGATACGCTTCAACCAGACGGAGTTTGACGACAAACAGCATCTGTTTACCCTTTCGAGCGGTGAACTACGCAAGTATCAGTTGAAGAAAGTGCTGGAAGACAATCCAAGAGTCTTGATTATGGACAATCCATTTATCGGATTGGATGTCAATGCACGTAAGATGCTTGACGATACTCTGACAAAGTTGATAAAGGAAACTGATTTGCAGGTGATACTTGTGCTGTCGAAGACTGACGACATGCCACAGTTTGTGACCCATGTGGTGGAGGTTAAGGAAAAGACAGTAGGGGAGAAACAAACTCGTGCTTCCTACTTCCAACACCAACAGAAAGTCCCGGAAAGAGTGCTTTCGGATTCCAAGACGGAGTGCATCCTAAATCTTCCATACGACGAAGACGAGTCGGCAAGCATTCCTAAGGGAACGCAGCAGGTGGTGGATTTCAAAGATGTCTGCATTAAGTATGGTGAGAGAATCATCCTGAAAAAACTCAATCTCACGGTGATGAACGGAGAACATTGGGCCTTGACAGGTGAGAATGGTGCGGGCAAGAGTACATTGCTCAGTATCGTGTGTGCAGACAATCCCCAGGCTTATGCCAACGACATAGTGCTGTTCGGTCACAAACGTGGCAGTGGTGAATCCATTTGGGACATAAAGAAACATATAGGTTACATTTCACCCGAGATGCACAGAACTTTCATTCGCGACTATCCGGCAATAGATGTGGTGGCAAGTGGACTTCATGACACTGTAGGACTCTACAAAAAATCACGTCCGGAACAAGTTGGAATCTGCGAGTTCTGGATGGACATGTTTGGAGTGTTACAGTACAAGGATACATCATTCTTGAAATTGTCGAGTGGCGAACAAAGGCTTGTGTTGCTTGCCCGTACCTTCGTGAAAGACCCTTCACTGCTTATTCTTGATGAACCGTTGCATGGTCTCGACATGAAGAACCGTCGCCTAGTGAAGGATATCATCGAGACATTCTGTGAGAGACGCAACAAGACACTCATAATGGTTACGCATTATCATGAGGAATTCCCTAAGTGCATTGACCACAGTATATTCCTTAAGAAACAAACAAATTAAAAATATATAGACAGATGAAAAGAATCTTATTTTTTACAGTTACCATGCTTATGACTCTCATGTCATTTGCTCAGAAACAATTATTGCCTGACCTTACCTACAGCAAAGAACTGGCAGTGGTGAAAGGACAGTTGACAGGAATGACCGATGCCAACAAGAAAGACAGCATCGAAATCAGTTGCACTCCTTCGTGGGCAACTGACGCTATCGTGGAGAAAGTGAAAGTGAATGCCGATGGCTCGTTTGATGCGCAGTTTGATGTGTGTGTCAATTCATTGGCTTCAATTAGTCTTGGAGTGAGAAACGATAAGACATTTTATATTGTACCGGGCGAGACCGTGAAGGTGATAATCGACCTCAGCTCATCACAGGTGAAGTGTGAGGGTGCGCTTGAAAAACTCAATAACTCGCTTGCTAATTATTATGAGGAGTACAACGAACGTGGACTCAACCGCGAAATCAATGGTCTTGGCATTCGCAACTTGAAGGGCTTTAGCGTTCAGCAGTACAAGGAAAAGTTACTGTCGATGTACAATGATGGAGTGAGAAAACTGAAAGGCGACAAGCGCTTGTCCGCTGAATTCCGTGAATATATGCTTCCATTCTATCAGCAAATAACAGCCGCGCTGATGACTGGTTACAGCAAAATTCTGAAGTATGCCAACCAGGGACAAGGTGAGTACGTTCAGCCAGAGGGCTACTACGATGACGTGAAAGACTGGAACTTCACAGCAAAGAACGGTTTCCTCTATGCACAAGGAGGCAATGTCTCTTCATTGGCAGAAATGATATCGGAGACAACCGGTGGCAAGTTTACTTTTCCTGTAAGTGCCAATCAGATAGTCTCAGCCAAGAAATACATGACTTCACTCGACAATATGAAGCCTTTGACCGATTCAGACTTCACTGCCATCAAGTCTGAATGTCCTGCATTTGAGGATATGCTCAGAAAGCAGAACGAGGTGACAGTGGCAAAGATTGAGGAGAACGACAAAAACCATTTGTTTACAATAAAGTCTGTGGATGAGAACTTGACAGGTGAAGATATCTTCAAGGCGATCGTAAAGGACTATAAGGGAAAGATGGTGCTGGTGGATTTCTGGGCAACATGGTGTGGACCTTGCCGTGCAGCAATGAAGACAATTCTTCCAGTGAAAGAAGAACTTTGGGGCAAGGCACAATTCGTTTATGTTACTGGCGAGACAAGTCCAAAGGCACTGTGGAACAAGATGATTCCAGATATTCATGGAGACCATTATTATGTTACTGCAAACCAGTGGGATACACTCCTTAAACAGTTTGAAGCCCAGGGTATTCCAGCATACGTGGTAGTGGACAAAGAAGGAAACGTGATGACCAAACACATCGGATATCCAGGAAACGATGTGATTAAAGAAGAGTTGTCGAAATAAAATGGTCAGAGAATAAATGAAGATAATCTATTTTCATGGTTTTGCATCATCAGGCGCTACGGGGACGGCAGAGTTGCTCCGTAAACTCTTGCCAGAGGTCGAAGTCATATCGCCAGACATACCGGTAGACCCTGATGAAGCATTGCCTTATTTGAAACAACTGTGTGAGGACGAGAACCCCGACCTTATCATCGGTACATCGATGGGTGCCATGTATGCCCAGCAGATGTTTGGTTATAAGAAGATTCTTGTGAATCCTGCATTCAATATGTCGACCATGTCGAAGGTGTTCAAGACAGGTGAACATAAGTTCCTCAACGGACGCAAGGACAATCAGAAGACATTCAAGATTACGAAGGAAATCATACAGAAGCACAATCGCATGGAGCGTCAGCAGTTCAAGGGTATAACTCCGTTTGACGAGGAAAATACCTATGGATTGTTCGGTGTAAACGACAAAACAGTCAATACCTATGACCTCTTCAAGAAACACTATAAGAATGCACTGCGTTTTGACGGAGAACACCATCTCAATGAGAAGGCTTTGAAGACAGCTGTGATTCCTCTTGCGAAACAGATACTGGGACTGTAAGAATTCGTTGAACCTTAAACATCACAAAAGACATGTTGATAATTGGTATAGCGGGCGGAACGGGCAGCGGCAAGACAACGGTTGTGAATAAGATTATAGAATCTTTGCCGGAGGGCAGTGTGGCTGTCATTCCGCAGGATTCCTATTACAACGATCAGAGCGACTTGCCACTGGAAGTGAGGAAACGTACCAACTTCGACCATCCGAACGCATTCGAATGGACGTTGCTTGCCCATCAGATAGAAGAATTGAAAAGGGGACATGCCATTGAGCAACCTACCTATTCTTATATCACGTGCACCCGATTGAGTGAAACCGTTCATATAGAGCCAAAGGAAGTGGTTATAGTGGAAGGAATCATGACTTTGTATGACAAGGGACTGCGTGACCAGATGGACTTGAAGATTTTTGTTGATGCTGGTGCCGATGAACGTCTGCTGCGTGTGATTGTGCGTGACATTGCAGAACGTGGACATCCGCTCGACATGCTCATCGACAAGTACCGTAACATACTCAGACCTATGCACGAAGAGTTTATCGAGCCAACCAAGCAATATGCTGATATCATCATTCCCAACGGAGGACATAATGAACAGGCAATAAAGATGATGCAACAGTACATCCTTGGGCAGTTGCGTGATAAGGGTGCAATTTAGTCGAACGTTTGACACTGTGTGTTCCATGCCATTACAGCCTGGATTTCGCAATATTCCAGGATGAGAAAAATCCTGCTTGGACTTCATCTTACTCCAGGGTGAGATTATTACAGCCTGACTCTCTCTGTTCCTAAATGAGATAGTCAGGCTGTATTTATGTCGTGGATCTATATATCAGATTTTATGCATAATGTATGTTGTATGCCTGTGTTATCATATATTAATCTGAATTTTTTTGTGTGGGGCAAGGGCTTTTTGTGTCAATGAATTTACTATCTTTGTCGTTCGAAAGAAACAATCAATAAATTATCAATATGAAAAAACTAATGTGGGTTTGTGCTGTTGCTGTCAGTACAATGATATTTGGAGCATGTTCGGTAGATACAAATGATGACTCGTATGCTACCGTGAGTTATTGGGGGGTATGCGACAGCATCGTCTTCGCAGATACTTGCGACACGGTCTTTGGCAAGTATATCTATGATGTCGTTGCTTCTAAGAACGTACCGCTGACAGGAGACTATTCCAGATTCCAGGAGTCAGGCCATTCAACAGCGAGCAGTGATCAGTCGGCTGCCATATCAATATGCAACGTACAGGCTGTGACGACATACGACAATATGCTGAAGACTGCTACTTCTTCGCATATACGCTCAGAGTTGGCTGCATTTGTAGGCGATACCCTGGATGTGGACTCGCTGGCTGCATTCAAGATTTACTACAGTCTATACGGATTCATTCGTTCGTCTGCCCAATGGATTTCATCCTATATGAAGGAGTATTAAGTTCATATCTGCGAAAGCATTTCGTAAAGAGGCTGATTTTCGGTTTACAAAGGCATTAGTTATCTGTCCGCAAAAACGTATGTTGTCACTTTACGAAGATATAAGTTAAGAGGGTATAGAAGGTATGAACTAAAAGGACATAATAGATAATTGTCATGAAGAAATTTTGTTATTGGGCTCTCATGGGACTGACGCTCAGCATGAATGGACAACCAAAATATGACCTTGCCAATATGCAACGTGAGAACTTGAATCGTGGACTTGTGGTCACCAGGACCAGAGGTGGTGACAGCGTCTGCATCTCATGGCGTTATTTGGAAGAAGACCCTTTGACTACTGGATTCAATGTCTACAAAAACGGAAAACTGTTGAACAAGCAACCCATAACCGCTGCCACATTCATGAAAGCGGCAGGTGCTGAAGTTGCTGAGTATGAAGTGAGGACTGTGGATGACGGACGTGAGTCGCACCGCAAGGATGGAACATTTGCATTGAAGTCTGATGCACCTAATGGTTATCTGAGCATTCCTCTGGATATTCCAGCCGATGGACAGACGCCTGACGGACGGTGGTACAGATACAGTGCCAACGATTGTTCGGTGGGAGATGTCGATGCCGATGGTGAATATGAAATCATTCTGAAGTGGGACCCATCGAATTCCCACGACAATGCTCATGACGGATACACTGGCAATGTGATATTCGATTGCTACAAGCTCAATGGAAAACACCTTTGGAGAATCGATCTCGGACGGAATATTCGGGCTGGAGCCCACTACACACAATTTATGGTGTACGACTTCGACGGTGACGGGAAGGCTGAAGTTGTGATGAAAACCAGCGATGGAACCATTGACGGCAAAGGAAAAGTTATTGGAGACAAAGATGCCGACTATGTTTCCCATATTGGACGGATAGGTCGAATCCTTAAAGGCAATGAATACCTCACTGTGTTTAGTGGGGAAACGGGTGAGAACCTTTGTTCCGTTGACTATGTCCCAAGGCTTGATTCAGGTGACTGGGGCGATGATTACGGCAACCGGAGTGAGCGCTATCTCGCTTGTGTGGCTTATCTTGACGGCAAACATGCAAGTGTGGTCATGTGCAGAGGCTATTATGCCCGTACTACCCTTACTGCGTGGGACTGGGATGGAAAAAAACTAAGGCAGCGTTGGGCTTTCGATACCCAGGCCGACAAATGGAGGCAGTGGGCAGGGCAGGGCAATCACAACCTTCGGGTTGGCGATGTTGATGCCGATGGTAAGGACGAGATAATCTATGGTTCCATGTGCGTTGATGATGACGGGACTGGACTCTACAATACGCATATGGGACATGGAGATGCCATCCATATGTTCGGTTTCTTTCCTGACACAGACAAACTCCAAGTGTGGGATGTGCATGAGAACAGACGTGACGGGTCCACATTTCGCGATGCAGCGACAGGAGAGATAATCTTCCAGATCAAGTCAAACAGTGATGTCGGACGTGGCATGGCAGCCGATATCGACCCAACAACCTGGGGTGCAGAGATGTGGTCTTCAGCTTCAGGCGGTATTCGCAATGTAAAGGGAGAGCTGGTCAGCTGGGGACGTGTGCCGGTAAACTTCGCCATTTGGTGGGATGGAGACTTGAACAGAGAGCTACTTGACGGAAGCCGTATCACAAAATACAATCCGGCAGAGCAAAACGTGTTCACACTCTTTGATGTGGGATGGGATTGCTCCTCCAACAATGGCTCAAAGAGCAGTCCTTGTCTTGAGGCAGACATATTGGGCGACTGGAGAGAGGAACTTCTGCTCAGGACGCGCGACAATAGTGAACTTCGCATTTATCTCACCGATATACCTACGCCATACCGTTTCCACACCTTTATGCAGGATATTCCGTATCGCATAAGCGTTACCACACAGAATGTGGCATACAACCAGCCTTCGGAATTGGGTTGCTATTTCGGTTCCGACTTCAAGGCAGGACAGACGTTCCGTGGTTGGATATTCAAATAAATTCGGCTATTTATGTAGAGCCGAATTTTCAAATGGAACCGAATATTCAAGTAGAACTGGATCTTTAAGTAGAGTTGGATATCAAGTTAAGTTGTATCTTCAAAAGGAAGACATAAGCAGACAATAAACAGATTGCAACAAACCAATGGACAGTAAACTCGATTTAAGCTCATTCGAATGGCTTGAACCATATAAGGAAATACTCGAATACAAGGTGCTCGGGGTAGCCCTCATCGACCCAATCACTTTCATGCTGAAGGCTTTGGTCGTGGCACTGATAGTACAGATAGTTGTGTGGCTCATAAAATTCTTCCTCAACCCAGTGAAAGTGGAGGAACGAAAGGGTAAGATGGACAAGACTACGGCAGTCTTCCTGCGTAAACTATTTGTCACGATAGTCTACACGATGGGAGTGACCAGCATCCTGTATATGATACCAGCTCTTCGCACACTTGCCACATCAGTGTTTGCAGGTGCTGGAATCATGGCAATGGCAATAGGTCTTGCGTCACAGGATGCTTTGTCGAACTTCGTTAGCGGAATCTTCATCATTTTCTCCAAACCGTTCCGTATCGGCGACTACATCTCACTCGATTCGGGTGAAATAGGCACTGTGGTTGAAATATCAATGCGCTACACCGTTATCCGGACTTCAGAAAACAAGATGGTCATCATACCAAACTCAAAGATAAACAGTGCAATCATCACCAATTCTACGATTGGAGACACCCGAACATGTGCGTTCATAGACGTGGGTGTCGGCTATTCCGAGAACATCGACCATTGCATGGCTGAGATGCGCAAGATAATCGGGGCAGACAAGCGTGTGATAGACACGCGTACGAAGGCAGACTTGAAGCGTGGAGTAGAGAAGGTTGACATCAAGGTGATTGAATTGGGTGACTTTGCCGTGACATTGCGTGCCTATGCCTGGACAGCATCCTCTAGTGATGCGTTCAATGTGAAGTGCGACATGCTGAAAGCCATCAAGGGTCATTTCGATGAGGTGGGCATTGAGATTCCTTATCCTTATATGAATGTCTTGAAAAAGTAAATGCACAAAAATCTTGAGAAAATAGATGGGTACGAACATGGACTATCAGAGAATAATTGACAAGTACTATTTCGACAACCTCGAACTGCGCAGCATTCTGCTTGTGCACAGTCGCCGCGTGGCAGACAAGGCATTGCAGATAGCACGATTGCATCCGGAGATGCAACTCGATTTGCAGTTCATCGAGGAGGCGGCTATGCTTCACGACATTGGTATCTTTCAGTGTGATGCTGCTGGCATCCATTGCTTTGGCACCAAACCATATATCTGTCACGGCACAATAGGCGCGGAACTCATGCGTGAAGAAGGAATCCCGAAGCATGCGCTTGTGTGTGAACGCCACACAGGCACAGGACTTACCCTTGATTACATTAAAAGAAACAATCTACCTTTGCCCCATCGCGATCTGGTTCCAGTGACTCTCGAGGAACAGTTGATTTGTTTTGCCGACAAGTTCTTTTCCAAAACACATCCCGAAGAGGAGAAGACAGTGGAAAGAGCATTGGCAAGTGTCGCCAAGTTCGGTGATGAATGTACGGATAAATTCACCCGTTGGTGTCAAATGTTCTTGTGATTGTTGTCATTTGCGGACTTGAACTGCATTTCTTTGTCAATACATGGGCTTGTGTCGCTAATTTGTCGTAACTTTGTAGCTTGGAATTAGACTGAGTAGAATACATTTGAATAAGAGAGTTTATATATTGCTTTTGTTGCTCGTAGCCGTGGTTTCCATAGCTCATAGCAATGGACAGATAAGCAGGACTATGCAGACTGTGGATGATTCCATTGCTGCAGATTCGGATTCATTGCAACAAGTTGCAGTGGACGACTCTGTTGTTCAGATTCTCGATTCTACATCGCAAGCAACCATTCAGGAGCTTGATTCCCTTCGCCAACTCTTTGACCGTGAACATGGAATAGAAAGCAACACAAGGCAGGCAATACAATGGAACGACTCTGTGGCTGCAGCCGAAGATTCCATCAGTAGGGCAGAGAAGAAGAACTGCAGGTTGGATGCCCCTGTCGAGTATTCAGCCCAGGATTCCGTCGTGTTCTATATGGGCAACAAGAATGCTTATCTGTATGGAAGCAGTCAGGTGGCTTACCAGAGGATGCAGCTCACTGCAGAGGAAATCCGTATGAATATGGATAGTTCACTGGTCTTTGCCAATTACGTTGCCGATTCGCTTGGCAATTTTATCGGAAAGCCAGTGTTCAAGCAAGGCAACGACGAGTACGAGTCGGAGAGCATGACATATAATTTCGACACCCAGAAGGGATTCATCCATAATGTCTACACCGAGCAAAGCGACGGCTTCATCACAGGTGAGGAATCGAAGAAAGGCAATGGCGATGAGGTCTATCTGCGTCATGCACGCTACACCACTTGTGACGAGAAACATCCGCATTTCTATGTTGCGCTCTCACGTGCTAAGGTACATACAGGCAAGAACGTGTTCTTTGGTCCTGCATGGCTGGTGGTTGAGGATGTGCCGCTTCCTCTCGCATTTCCGTTCGGATTTTTCCCGTTCACCAGCAAATACTCTTCCGGACTTATCATGCCAAGTTATGGAGACGAGTCCACCCGCGGATTCTATCTTAGGGATGGAGGCTATTACTTTGCCATCAATGATTATGTGGACCTGAAGGTGACGGGTGAAATCTTTACCAAAGGTTCATGGGGACTGGGACTGCAGAGTTCCTACCGTAAGAGATACAAGTACAGTGGCAATTTCTATTTCAACTATCAGGTGACAAAGACTGGCGAGAAGAATATGCCCGACTACAGCGTGGTGAAGAACTTCAAGCTGCAATGGACCCACCGTCAGGATTCCAAGGCAAATCCAAGCAGCTCGTTCTCTGCCAGCGTGAACTTTGCCACACAGAGCTATGAGCGCAACAACCTGACAAGCCTCTACAATCCTACGTCGTATTCGCAGAGTACGCGTACGTCCAGTGTGAGCTTCTCTCACACCTTCGACAAGCTCGGACTTTCCGTGTCTGCCAGTGCCAACATTGCCCAGAACATGCGCGACTCCACACTTTCGCTCACACTGCCTAACATGAGTATCTCCTTGAGCCGTTTCTATCCGTTCAAGAGAAAAAAAGTGGCAGGCAAGGAACGTTGGTATGAGAAGATTGCGATGAGTTACACGGGCAACATCTCGAACAGCATATCCACCAAGGAAGACCAGTTGCTCCATTCAAACATAATAAAAGACTGGAAAAATGGAATGCGACACAATATTCCGATATCTGCTTCGTTTAATATCTTAGGCTACATCAATGTGACGCCTTCGTTCAACTACACTGAGCGTTGGTACACAAACCGGGTGGAGCAGAGTTGGAACGAATCATCTCAAGCCGTCGTACGTGATACGATATGGGGATTCAACCGAGTGTACAACTACAATATGAGTTTGTCTGCAAACACTAAACTGTATGGTATGTATATTCCGAATCCTAAGATATTCAAGAAAATAATGGCTGTACGCCATGTGTTCACCCCTACGGTGAGCTTCAGCTATGCGCCCGATTTCAGTTCCGGTCGCTATGGATTTTGGAAGACATACACAAAGACTGACCTCAACGGCAACGTGTCGCTTGTGGAGTATTCTCCTTACTCCGGTGCGCTGTATGGAACAGTGTCGAGAGGTAAGACTGGTTCTGTCACGTTTGACATGTCGAACAACATCGAGATGAAGGTGAAGTCCGACCGCGACTCTACTGGAGTGAAGAAAGTCAGTATCATCGACGAGCTCGGTGCGAGTTTGTCCTACAACTTGGCAGCAAGGACACAGCCGTGGAGTAATTTGTCGACAAGGTTGCGACTGAAGTGGGGAAAGACCACGTTCAATATGACAGCGGTGTTCAACACATATGCGTATGAATTCGACTCCAAGGGAAATGTTGTCGTGGGCAATCGCACAGAGTGGTCCTTCGGACGTTTCGGACGTTTCCAGGGCATGAGCAAGAACCTTTCCTATTCGTTCAACAACCAATCTTGGCAAAAGATAAAGAAGTTCTTTGCAAGGCTGAGAGGAAAAGACGTTGACGAGGAGGATGAGACGAATGACGAAAAGGCCGAAGGCGAAGAAGACTTGACCGAAGATGGTAGTGGAGGAAAGAAGGACAAGAAGAATATAGTCGACGGCGACCTCGATTCCGACGGCTACATGAAGTTCAAGCTCCCCTGGTCGTTCTCCATTTCCTACGGAGTCACGATGACTGAAGACAGGTCGAAGAAGATCGATGTGAAGAGCATGCGCTATCCATACAAGTTCACGCAGAACCTCAACTTCTCGGGATCGCTGCAGTTGTCCTCAGCATGGAACGCCAACTTCTCTTCAGGCTATGATTTCACCAATCATGCCATATCGATGACAACGGTGAACCTGTCGAGAGACATGCACTGCTTCAGCATCAGTTGTGGATTTGTGTTCGGACCCTACACGTCTTACCACATCACGATGAGGGCAAAGGCAAGCACACTCACCGATGCATTGAAGTACGACAAAAAGAGCAGCTATTCTTCGTCCATACAGTGGTATTGACAGTAAACGAGAACTGCCGGATTGGCTCAGTTGGTAGAGCAACGCATTCGTAATGCGTAGGTCGCGGGTTCGAGTCCCGCATCCGGCTCAGAGTAAATTTACTGGTTCGGTACACATCGCTGTGTACTGCGATTTTATGGCTCTCTGATTTTTTTACGATGAAGAAATACTGCAAAGACTTGATAGTTTCGGCAGTGGAATATCCTGCAGAAGGGTATGTGCTGCTGAAACTGATCGATGCTGTCCCTTTGCCCGACATCATGGCAGGACAGTTCGTGGAGATAAGAGTGGACAACAGCAGGCACACATTCCTGCGCCGCCCCATATCCGTACATTTTGTCGACAGAAACGCAAACACCCTGTGGCTGCTCATTCAGGTAATTGGCGAGGGTACACGCCGTTTGTCATTGCTGAAGGCTGGCGACATGTTGAATGTCCTTTTCCCCTTGGGCAATGGCTTTTCCCGAGGCATGAAGGGCGAGACGGTGCTGCTTGTAGGCGGAGGCGTAGGCATTGCACCGTTGCTTGAATATGGCAACCAACTGCGCGCTGCCGGTGCTGTCCCCATGTTCCTCTTGGGCGGACGCTCTCAGCGCAACCTGCTCGAACTCGAACTCTACAAAGCCTTGGGCGATGTCTATGTCACCACCGAAGACGGATCACTTGGCGAGAAAGGATTCGTCACCCAGCACAGCATGATCGACCATGTGGCGTTCGACCGCATATCCTGTTGTGGACCCAAGCCCATGATGATGGCAGTGGCACGATGGGCATATCAGCATGGCAAACCATGTGAGGTATCGCTTGAAAACATGATGGCTTGTGGACTCGGAGCCTGCCTGTGCTGTGTAGAGAAGACAGTCAAGGGCAACGTGTGTGTATGCAAAGAAGGACCAGTCTTTAATATAGAACAACTGACATGGCAGATATAAGTGTAAACATAGCAGGACTGAGGATGAAGAATCCCGTGATGACAGCATCGGGAACATTCGGTTATGGAATCGAGTTCGCCGATTTGGTCGACATTTCCCAAATTGGCGGCATCATAATGAAAGGTACAACCCTTGCTCCGCGTGAGGGAAACGACTATCCGCGTATGGCAGAAACAGCCGAGGGTATGCTCAATTGCGTAGGACTCCAAAACAAAGGCGTCGACTATTTCTGCCAGCACATCTATCCCGTGGTGAAGGACATTCAGACTAACATGATAGTCAACGTAGCCGGCAATAGCCCCGAGAACTATGCCGAGTGTGCAGCACGCATCAACCAGCTGGAGGCAATTCCAGCCATCGAACTCAATATCTCTTGCCCCAATGTGCGCCAGGGAGGCATGGCTTTCGGCGTCACTCCCGAAGGTGCAAGCGAGGTTGTCAGGGCTGTGCGTAAGGCATACCAGAAAACCCTCATCGTGAAACTCTCTCCGAATGTCACCGACATAACGTCGATAGCCAAGGCTGTTGAGGCAGAGGGTGCAGATGCCGTGAGCCTCATAAACACCCTCATGGGCATGTCAATCGACATCGAGAAGCGTTGTCATCGTCTCTCCATCAAGACAGGCGGACTGAGCGGACCGGCAGTCAAATCCGTTGCTTTGCGCTGCGTCTACCAGGTAGCCCATGCAGTCAGCATCCCAGTCATCGGACTTGGCGGCATCATGACAGCAGTCGATGCCATCGAGTTCTTCATGGCAGGAGCTTCAGCCATAGAGATTGGTACCGGCAATTTTATCGACCCAGCCATCAGTGTGAAAGTGGCAGACGGCATCAGTGCCTGGCTCGACAAACATGGATGTGCAAATCTTTCCGAAATCATAGGTTGTGTGGAATAGAGGAAGAAGGATTGACTAGTTCTAGGTAAACACAAGTCTTGCCAATCCATAGAAAACAACGAAGGAGGAAACTGCTTTCCTCCTTTATTTATTTTGTTGCGGTGCGTACGAGATTCGAACTCGTGACCCCCTGCGTGACAGGCAGATATTCTAACCAGCTGAACTAACGCACCTCGTGGGCTTGCATCCCATTTCTGTTTTGCGAGTGCAAAGTTAGTGCTTTTCCTAGAACTGACCAAATAATTCCGTGTTTTTTTTCGATTTTTCAGTAAAAAAACTACCTTGCACTAATTTGCAGCCTCGAATTCCTTAAGGAATCTCTCATCGTTCTCGCTGAACATGCGCAAATCTTTCACCTGGTATTTGAGGTTGGTGATTCGCTCGATTCCCATTCCGAAGGCGTATCCTTTGTATTTCTTGCTGTTGATGCCGTTGAGTTCGAGTACGGCTGGGTCTACCATTCCGCATCCGAGTATCTCTACCCATCCGGTGTGTTTGCAGAATGAGCAGCCTACTCCGCCGCATATGTTGCAGCTGATGTCCATCTCGGCTGATGGCTCGGTGAACGGGAAGTAGGACGGACGAAGGCGTATCTGTGTGTTTTCGCCGAACATCTCGCGTGCGAAGAGCAGCAGCACTTGCTTGAGGTCGGTAAAGCTGACGTCTTTGTCGACATAGAGTCCTTCTACCTGATGGAAGAAGCAGTGGGCGCGTGCGCTGATTGCTTCGTTGCGGTAGACTCGTCCGGGGCAGATGATGCGGATTGGGGGCTGGGTGTGTTCCATCACCCGGCTCTGCACGGAGCTGGTGTGTGTGCGAAGGATGACATCGGGCTTTGTCTCGATGAAGAATGTGTCCTGCATGTCGCGGGCAGGATGGTCATCGGCAAAGTTCATGGAACCGAACACGTGCCAGTCGTCTTCCACTTCCGGTCCTTCTGCCAGACAGAAGCCGAGGCGTGAGAAGATGTCGACTATCTCGTTCTTCACGATGGTGAGTGGGTGGCGTGTACCCAACTGGATGGGGTAGGCTGTGCGGGTGATGTCGGTGTCGTCGGCATTGGTGTCGGCTGTCTCAAACTCTGTCTTGAGTGAGTTGATTTTGTCGAAGGCTTTATTCTTGAGTTCGTTGATCTTGATTCCCACTTCCTTTTTCTGGTCGGCTGGGACATTGCGGAAGTCTGCCATCAGTGTGGTGATGCATCCTTTTCTGCTCAAGTATTTGATGCGAAGTGCCTCGATATCTTCTGTGCTGTGTGCTTCGAGAGACTCTACTTCTTTCAGCAGTGCTTCTATTTTGTCTAACATAGTTTCCTAATTTTTCTGCAAAGATACGGCAAGATGCGTGAATAAACAAATCTATCTTGGGTTTATATATAATAAGGTGTGGTTTTTTGCCTTTGAAACCCCGTATTTTGCCAATGGACATGACTTTACTTGGAGATGTGTTTGGCGAAGCCGTCGATTTTGTTGCGGATGGTGTGGATGAATGAGTCGCGTGCGCTTTCCATCTTCAGCCGTTCGGCATAGTAGGCAGAGGAGTCGCCGTTCTGCACCAGTGCGTCCCATTCGGCTTGTATGGATGAAAGGCGGTCGAAGAAGTCGGACTCGTTTTCTATCTGTGCGATGTCTTCGATTGACTGTGCCCGTTTCATCTTTTCGTTGAACTCGGTGTAGATGTGCGCAGTTTTCTCGCCCACAGACGGTTCGTCGGTGGTGCATGCGAGCATTAGTGCCAGGATGGCGGCTATGACCAATAGTTTCCTCATACGGATTGTTTGCAGATGGATGTACAAAGTGTCAACTTTCGGGGCAAAGATAGTCAAATAACTGCTAATGACAAAGGAAATGGCGGATTTTCTCTGTTAAAAATCAACAAATGCGGAAAATATAGGGACTTGCTGTCGCCATTGAATGAAATAAATGTCTACATTTGCATCCGTAAAGTGTATTACTAATTAAAAACTAAAGCATTATGAAGAAAGTGTTTGTTATGGTAATGGTGGCTTGTGCAATGACACTGGCATCATGTAACGGCGGAAATTCAAGTACAAGTGAGAACGATTCAACTTCTGTTGAGGCTGTAGAAGGTGCAGAGGTAAAGGTTGCTGCGGTCAATCAGGATTTGGAAGATATCCAGGGCGAGATTGAGGAAGGAATCGCAACTGGACAGGGCGATGCTGTTCTCTCTTCAATCGAGGCATATAAGGCAAAGATTGCTGCTCTCATCAAGGCTGGTGATGTGGCAACTGCTCAGAAGTATATCGACAAGCTGAAAGAATATGTGGAGAACAACGAGGAAACAATCAACAGTGTGAGTGCAGATGTTACTAAGTCTGCCGCTACAACTCTTGCAGACCTTGCAAACCAAATTGCAGCTGTTCCTTCTCAGGTGAAGAATGCTGCTGAGAACGCAGCCGAAGGTGTGGTGAATGATGCCAAGGAGGCTGTGAAGTCAAAGGTTGACGAGACTGTAGAGAACGGCAAGCAGGCTGTGAACGACGCTGTGGAGAATCAGAAGAAGAAGGTGAACGATGCAGTCAATGAGCAGAAGCAGAAAGCCAGCGACGCTGTCAACGCACAGCAGCAGAAGGCGAACGATGCCATCAACAAGGCTGCCAACGATGTGAAGAGCAAACTCGGACTGAAATAAATTACTTTTCCATACTAAATAGTGACTCCTGCTATACTCGTTGTGGTATGGCAGGAGTCAATGCTTTTATCCGTTTCCTACTGATTGTCCGTAGGTTCAATCCTTACCAGTGCTGTTACGACAAAGGTCACAAGACACAATGCCATGACAATGAGGAAGAATGTCTGATAGCCTGTGGATTCGGATATGAATCCGGACACCATTCCCGGCAACATCACACCCCCGAGATACTGACCGGCTGTACAGATGGAGAACACCGATGTGCTGCGTTCTCCGCGCGAGAAGGTGACAAGGAACAGTGTGTAGGCAGCGAAGCCGAGTCCGTAGCCAAACTGCTCGATGCAGATGCATGTGCCTGTCAGCCACATGCTGGATGTGGGGAAGAAACTGAGGTAGACGTACACTATGTCGGGCAGAGTGAAACAAAGGACAAGCGGCCAAAGGCATTTTTTCAGCCCCCATCTGGATACTGCCCATCCTCCGAGAATGCCGCCCACAAGCAGTCCGATGACGCCAAGTGTGCCGTAGATCATGCCGAAGTCTATGGTTGACATACTCAGTCCGCCATCGGCTGTACTGCGTGTGAGGAACAGCGGCACAATCTTGGTAAGCAGTCCTTCGGGCAGACGGAACAGCAGGATGAAGCACAGGGCCGTCACCACATGGGGCTTGGTGGCAAACACTTTCAGTGTGTTCCAGAATTCCATGGCCTGTTCTTTCAGCACGAATCGTTCGTGCACAGTCTGCTCCACTTTTGGCAGGGCAAACTGATGGTAGATTGCAAGGACTATCATGAACAGTGCCAGTATGACGAATATGACGGACCAACCCAATTGGGACGTCACTGTGCTGTAGCGGCTGGTTATCACTCCATAGAGCAACACGAGTCCTCCCTGGCCAATCACCATGCCGATGCGGTAGAACGTGTTGCGGATGCCTACAAAAAATTCCTGCTGGCGGTTGTTGAGCCCGATGATGTAGAAACCGTCCACTGAGATGTCGTGGGTGGCACTTGCGAAGGCAATGACCATGAACAGGGCAAGCGAGCATTGTAACCAAAGGGCAGTGGGAATGCAGAATGCCACAAGTGCCAATGCCACTCCCATGAGCGATTGCATGGAGACAATCCACCAGCGTTTGGTTTTCATATTGTCGATGAGTGGACTCCAAATGGGCTTTATCACCCAGGGCAGGCTGAGCCAGCCGGTGTAGAAGGTAATGTCTCCGTCGCTCATTCCGAATTCCTTAAACATTATGACGGATATGAGTATCACTGCCGAATAGGGCAGTGCTTCGCCAAGATAGAGGGTAGGCACCCATGCCCATGGATGCATCCCGTTTGGTAGCTGTTCTTTACTGATATTCTTCAGATTTTCCATTGTTGTTCTTCTGTTTATTCTTCAAGATTCATTTGTGCACTGGCAAGATAGCTGCCGGGGTAGTAGTGGCTGAGTATCTGCTTGTAGTCGTAGCCGTTCTCGCCCATCACTGCAGCGCCTATCTGGCAGAGTCCCACTCCGTGTCCCCATCCTGCGCCGTGGAGGATGAAATGGTCTTTTGCCTTGTCCACCACGAATGCCGACGAGAAGAGGTGGGAGCTCGACAGTACTCGTCTTATCTCCAGCTCCTTGCCTATGGTAATGCTTTTCTTTGTGCCTACAATCATCAGTTTGTAGATGCGTCCCGACTTGCCCCTCGCCATCGGTATGAGGTCAATCACCTCGCCAAGGTCTTCTTTCAGGTTTTCGTTCACAAGTTTGGTCAGTTCTTTCTGTGAGTATTCCACGTTCCAACGGTAGAAGTCGGTTGTTTCCTGATCGTAGTTGTTCAGAATCTGTGCCAGTATGTTCTTGTTCTGTGTGTTGCAGAAGGCTGGGGGACTGCTGAGAATCCAGTTGCGCACATTCTCTTCGGTGCTCAGGTCTGTCATGTCGGTGTCGTAATGGCTGTCGCGCACTGGCTTGAGATAGGGCTTGTCTACGTCTTCCCAACAGGTGCTGAATTCTTCGGAGATGCCTCCGCAGCACTTCGAAAATCGTGTGTCACAAATCTCTCCGTCGTAGTATAGTACCAGGTTCTGGGTTTCCTTTACTGCCCGTGCCACACTCTCGTTCTTTATTTTTGCAATGCCCTGATAGCGCTGGCAGTGGTCGTCGGCACACACGTCAAACAGTGTGTGGTCCTCGCGGTCGTACCATCTGGTCAGTTCCGAATCGGTACGGCGGTAGGAGAAGAATGCGTCTCTTCTTTCGTTTTCCGCACATTTGCGTCTCTTTATCTGTGTGATTATCCAACTTCTTGAAATCACTGCATGTGCCTTCAGAAATTCCAGTGATGCTTCCGGCTTCATTTCCGATGAGATGACACTCTCCAGATAGTCTTCCACGGGCAGAATATTCACGGCACACACTTTGCCTTCGTCCACAATGAAGTCAATCGAACCGCGGAAGGTCTGGCTTTCTTTCCGTTCCCAGTGGAAGTCCTTTCCGATGGTCACATCCTCGATGGTGAACGATGCATCTTCTCTTTCCGGCTGGAATGCCAGTTGCTGGTAGATGTTTCCGTTCCACGAAATGCCGCCTTTCTCGAAGTGTACTTCCTGTTGTCCTTCTGCCTGCATGCCCTTGGCTGAGTATGGAGCGTTGAGGCAGAAACGTATGCAATCGGCACTTACTATGCCTACACTTACCATTGATTCCTTCATTCTCCGCACTCCTTTATTATATCTCTTGCCTGTTCGGCTGTAATCTTGTTGAAGTCCTCGCTGCGTGGTGTGATGATGAGTCCCATCATGTCGAGTGCTCCCGGACTGACCATCAGTTGTGTCTGGTCGGTTGCTCCATAGCACTGGGGACGGTGTTTAGTGCGTGGAAATACAACTACCACGAAGTCCGTGTCTTCTGTCCATGCCAGCACGTTCATCATCGGTTCAGTCTCTCCTTCTTTCGTGGGCAGACTGTTGTAGATTTCGTCAAACTTCTTGCAGGCTTCATCCATGCTGCTGCACCTCAGCGTGATGGTACGGCTCATGTATCCGTCCTTTCTCAGCATCTCTTTCGGTCCTGCCTGGAAATGCATGTGGTCGGGGGCTGAAGCACCACACAATGGTCCGTTGTAGAATACGAACATCTTGTCGAGTGCCTGCGCAATCTCCAGCATATCCTTGAAGTAAGGTAGTATGCGCTGAGGTTTGTGCTGGCGCAACGGGATGGTGAAGTGCTTGGAAAGTATGGGGTAGGGGTTGACCAGCAGTTGGAAGCGGCTGTTCATTGCGATGCCTGTCTGTTCGTCGGGTCTGTTCTTTCCGCACAGGAAGCATGGACGGCGTTTGATGGTTTCTGCATCTATCTTTGCGCCGGTCGATACCATTCTCGATGGATTGAACTGCACAGTCATTGTCTTGCCGTCAACCTTCAGTTCTTTTGTCTTCACAGTGGCAATGTCGGCATAGCGCAGTGCAGTCTCCTTCCATGTCTTCATCTGCGACTCGAAGAGTTTGTCTGCATCCTTCTGCGTTGCTTTTCCTTTCCAGAAGTTGTTAAGGCGTATGCGTGTGGCAATCTCTGTGGTGCGCAGGAAGTCCTTGTAGTAGTTGTTCTGGTTTACTTTCTCGGGCGACAGCGCTGCATCGGAGTTGCCGTTCCATCGACGGCAGAGATAGATGGGTTCGTAGATTCGTCCTATTCTGTATTTTCGCGAAAGTGCAAGTCCAAGTGCGTAGTCCTCGCCGTAGCAGGTGTTGGGCACACCGGTCTTGCGGAGCAGCGGTGTGTAGAAGGCGCGGGGTGCTCCCAGTCCGTTGATGCGCAGCGCGTTGTTGCGTCCGTTTGTGTCTGTCCATTCCTTGTGGTCGATGATGCCTGGCGGCAGGCTGTTCATGTCGAAGTCGCACATTGCATACGATCCGATTACCATTGCGCTGCGTTCCTGATAGAACTTGTCGACAATCTTCTGCAGGGTGTTTTCGTCAGCATAGAGGTCGTCGCTGTCGAGTTGCACAGCGAAGCGTCCGCAGCGTGGGTCGTTCACAGCCAAGTCCCAGCAACCTCCGATGCCGAGGTCGTTGCGCTCGGGAATGATATGTACGATATTGGGGTATTGCTTTGCTGTCTGGTCAATCAGTTCGGTCGTTCCGTCGTTCGAGTGGTTGTCCACCACTAACACGTTGAACGGGAATGTTGTCTTCTGTGTCGCTGCCGACTTGAGTGCAACCAGGATAGTTGCTTCCCTGTTCTTCACCGGTATGATGACCGATGCTTCGTTCTCGAACGATCCTTCTTCCACTGCCACATCGCTCACATCGTCGGGACTAAGGTAGGCTCCGATTCGTTTCAGATGTTCCGTGCACACTTTCTCCATCTCCAGTTGCACACTCTTGTTGCGTGGGTCCACATAGTCAAACTGTTTCTCTCCGCTTTTCCTCAGGTCGGTCTCGTGCTCGGTGTAGAGTGGCTCGTTCACGTAGCAGATGCCACCAGTCTGCCTGCTCACGTGTAGGGTCAGTTCATACATTGCGGCAGCCGTCCACTCGTTATCCTTGAACTCTTCCGCCCAATCCTTCAGCACGGAAGCCCTGAAGATTCGCATCGACCCGAAGTCAAAATCGTTCCTCACACTGCCTGTCTGATAGGGGATGCAGACGGATTTCTCTGTCTTGCCGTCCTTCACCGAGTAGCGGTCATTGTACACCATGCCAGCACCGTTGCGCTCCATGATGTCAGTTATGCGCTCAAACGCCTTGTAGCCGATGCTTATGGGCAGACACTTGCTGTAGATTGCCACATAGTCCGACGTTGCCGTCGCGGCAATCTGCCGAAGGGTGGCAGAACTCTCCAGACGGTCGACTTTCAGTGTGCTGCATCCGTCGATGGTCGGCATGTCGGTGTTTTGTGTCAGTAGGAAGATATTTTTTACATGGTTGGATGTCTTGAATTGTGCAACATTTCCTGTTGCAGTCTCCACATCACTATAAGGGATAAAACAATCTATAGTCTTCATTTTGCATATTTGTCCTATTGCATGCAAAGTTAGTGATTTTTGCCTATTCACAGTGGTTGTTTCCTCGTTTTTATCTAACTTTGCCCCGATTAAGGCGGTTCCAGGTACGTAAACGTGGAGTTTATCAAACAAACCTCTGCCGCACGACTCTAAAAACAACCACCGACTGATGACAAACAGTAACATCAAAAACGAGATGTACCGCGAGTTCGGCACTTGGCTCAAGGAACGACTTGGCTGTAAGGCACAGAAGATATCCATCAATGCAGGCTTCACCTGTCCCAACCGCGACGGAAGGGTGGGGGTGAATGGCTGTACCTATTGCAACAACCAGACGTTCAATCCCGATTATTGCAAGACTGACAAGTCCATCCGCCAGCAACTGGAGGTAGGTAAGGCATTCTTCGGCAGGAAATATCCGGACATGAAGTATCTTGCCTATTTCCAGGCGTACACCAACACTTATGGATCGCTCTCCGAACTGAAGATGAAATACGAGGAGGCATTGGCTGTGGATGGGGTAATGGGACTTGTCATCGGTACTCGACCCGATTGTGTCGACGATGAACTCCTGGATTATTTGGCAGACATCAACCACCGTGCGTTTCTCATCGTAGAGTATGGAGTGGAGAGCGTGTACGACCGCACCCTGCAGCGCATCAATCGTGGGCACGACTTCGATTGTGTGTGCCGTGCAGTGCGTGCTACAGCCGCCAGGGGTATTCCAGTGGGTGTCCACATCATCCTTGGCCTGCCCGGAGAGACGCGCAACGAGATGATTCACGAGGCAGAGGTTCTTTCCCAATTGCCTATCACCACCATGAAACTTCATCAACTGCAACTCATAAAAGGAACCAAGATGGCAGAGGAATACAGACAATGTCCACAGGATTTCCTGCGCTTTACAGCCGATGAATATGCGGAACTGGTGGTGGAGTTCGTTCGCCATTCGCGTCCCGACATGGTGTTCGAGCGGTTCGTGAGCCAGTCGCCCGCCAGTCTGTTGGCAGAACCGGGGTGGGGACTGAAGAACTACGAGTTTGTGGAACTTGTCAAGAAAAAGTTTGCGACTTATTCTGGAAATTGAGTTTGTGGAATAAACCGGAAGGAATGGAGCTTCATGATTTTATGGAATGAACTGTGTGAGGTGAAATCCCAATCTCACTTTCTGCGCTTCAGAATACTTGCCACACTGATAGCTACGGCAACAACAAGCAACACTGTGAACACAATCTGATGGAAGTAGGGAGTGGTGTGGCAAAACACATAGAGCTGTGGCATGCCAAACAGTCTGAACAGAAACTGCAGGAAGAACACGGCGCTCTGCCCCACAACTTCAATCAAGAAGAAGTTGATGAGGAACTGCACCACCTCATTGTCGCTGCTTAGGAATTTCATGCCCTTCCTGCTATTTCTGTTTGTTGTTTTGTTTGTTGCTCCGTTCCTTGTTCTATTTCTCGCGGTGAATCACCGTTCCGTTAGCCTGGTGAGTGGCAAGCACAAGTACCTCGGCAATCTGCACATGGGCAGGAGCAGAAGCGGCATAGTAGACTACATCGGCAATGTCATCGCCGTTGAGCGGTTTGATGCCCTCATACACCTTGTCTGCCCGGGCATCGTCGCCGTGGAAGCGTACGTTTGAGAAATGCGTCTCCACCAGTCCCGGTTTCACGTTAGTCACTCTCACACATGTGTGTGCCAGGTCGATGCGCAGACCGTCGCTCAGTGCTTTCACAGCCGACTTGGTGGCGCAGTACACATTGCCGCCGGCATAGGCAGCATCGCCAGCCACCGAACCGATGTTGATTACGTGTCCGTGGTTGCGCTCCACCATGCCAGGCACAACCAGTCGTGTCATCGTCAGCAGACCTTTGATGTTGGTGTCAATCATCTGGTCCCAGTCGTCGAAACTGCCTTCGTATTCCGGTTCCAGTCCACGAGCCAGTCCCGCGTTGTTCACCAACACATCAATCTCCTTCCATTGCTCGGGCATCGAGTCAAGCGCCTGCTTGGCAGCTTCGCGGTTGCGCACGTCGAAGCACAGAGTCATCACCTCCGTACCGTCAGCCGAAAGCAAAGCCTTCAGTTCATCCAGTTTTGCCGCATTGCGCCCCGTGAGTATCACGTCATATCCGCCCTTGGCAAACTTTTTGGCACATCCCTCTCCGATGCCGCTTGTCGCACCGGTTATCAATGCAATTTTTCCTTTCATGATTCCATTATGTTTTTTGTTGCTATAATCAGTTGTATTTTTTTGTCACAATAATCCGTCTGTTACATGGCGCATGCCAACTGTACTTCTGCATCGTCAGCCATGCCCATTCAAGAAATCCGCTGCAAAAATAGCGAATACTTCTTTATGTTG
The DNA here is from genome assembly GCA_963640465.1 of Bacteroidaceae bacterium. GTDB lineage: Bacteria > Bacteroidota > Bacteroidia > Bacteroidales > Bacteroidaceae > Colivivens. Next base: position 25,594 of record CAVHYP010000036.1, read on the forward strand.
CAACAAACAGCATGCAAAAACATGCGGCACAGTGAAACATGAAGCATGGTTGCGCGGGCTGGCTCAGTGGTCCGGAATAGGAGCTAGCTCTCTCCGAGAGCGTTAAAGCGAGTGCGAGAATTAGTGCGTGGCGGACAAGGCGAGCTGTCGCTCGAGTGTTATTGTCTACGCTCTCGGAGAGAGCTGACTCCTACATCGCGAGCGGTGCTCGATCGGCATTGCTCTTGAAGTTACTCTTGAATGTTGGGAAGGCTCTGATCGCAATCAACGGCATGTATTCGTCCGTTGGGAAGGCTCTGATCGCAATCAACGGCATGTATTCGTCCGTTTGGAAGGCTCTGATCGCAATCAACAGCATGTTTTCGTCCGTTTGGAAGGCTCTGAACGCAATCAATGACATGTTTTCGTCCGTTGGGAGGGCTCTGATCGCGATCAACAGCATGTTTTCGTCCGTTGGGAAGGTATTGTTTGCATGCAAAACCTTGCCGTGAGCAATAAAGTAGGCTTTGCAAACTTGCAAGACCTACTTTTCAATCCAAATGAAGCCTTTGCACGCAAACAATGGCTTCTCCGCGTTTCCGAAAATGGTCTTGCATGCAAACAATGGCTTCTCCGCATTTCCGAAAATGGTCTTGCATGCAAACAATGGCTTCTCCGCATTTCCGAAAATGGTCTTGCATGCAAACAATGGCTTCTCCGCATTTCCGAAAATGGTCTTGCATGCAAACAATGGCTTCTCCGCATTTCCGAAAATGGTCTTGCATGCAAACAATGGCTTCTCCGCATTTCCGAAAATGGTCTTGCATGCAAACA
>CAVHYP010000037.1:0-26376 GCA_963640465.1 Bacteroidaceae bacterium
AACAGTTTTGGGTTAGCCTCCGGACTTCCTCTCCACGGGGTTTGTCGGGTGCGCCGGCTTTTCGAATGGAAATAAGTGAAAGTTTTGGATTAGCACGAGGAGATATTGAACAAAAGCGGTTTCTGGCTATGCCATGGCGAGAAAATTTGCACGAAAGCCACATTGCTTTGTTTGCAGCCCACAAGCCTATGCTCGCCTTAATGTTAATGTCCTCGGAGATGACTAGTCCTTATTTCAGCTCGCTTTCCTGCCTACCCCATCCGGATGACTACTCCCTCACTAACTACGGGAAAAGATTGGAGGGAGACTTCCTTCGGAGTTTCCGTGATGTCTGCTTGATTACTTGCGAAAGATACATGGGAATGCCGTGGAAGCGAAAACGGCAGTCTTGACAGAAATATTCCTCTGAATGAGATGATGGTATCGTTTTTTTCCTTAACTTTGTCACGCCGTTGAAGAATTAGCCTGTCTTTTAAGGCAGCACTAGGACTGGCAAAGGATTTGACGAGCAAAAACTCCAGGCAACGTTTTGTTGCTCAACAACTTGAACAAAAGACTAAACGAAAGTGCTGCGGTAATTGAAAATAAAGAGATGAACAACCCGTATTTGATGAATCACTTGCGTGTGATTCCTGACTTTCCACAAAAAGGAATCATGTTCCGCGACGTGACCACCATATTCAAGGATGCCAAGTGTCTGGAGATTATGGAAGAGGAATTGTATGAGCTCTACAAGGACAAGGGCATCACAAAGGTGGTGGGCATCGAATCGCGCGGATTCGTGATGGGCGCCATCCTGGCACGCAAACTGAATGCCGGACTAGCTCTGTGCCGCAAGCCGGGAAAACTGCCGGCAGAATCCATCCAGCAGACCTACGAAAAGGAATACGGAACCGATACGATTGAAATCCATAAGGACGCAATAACTGATGACGACGTGGTGCTGCTGCACGACGACCTCCTTGCCACAGGCGGAACCATAAAGGCGGCGTGGGATCTCGTGAAGAGGTTCCATCCGAAGAAGTGCTACATGAACTTCATCATCGAAATCCGCGACGAGGGATTGAGAGGACGCGATTTCTTGGGCGACGGCATTGAGGTGACCACACTGATAAGAGTGTAAGTAAAGACGGAATGAAGGGCGAGGAACGGTTGGCAAGACTCAAGACCATCGTATCCGTGCTCCCCGAGGAGCCAGGATGCTACCAGTACCTTGACGACCAAGGCACGGTGATTTACGTGGGCAAAGCCAAAAACCTGAAACGGAGGGTCAGTTCGTATTTCTTCAAGACTGTCAACTCGAGAAAGACCCAAATCCTGGTAAGCAAGATTCAGGACATCAAGTACGTGGTGGTGCCTTCCGATGAAGATGCTCTGCTGCTTGAGAACAATCTGATAAAAAAATACAAACCTAGGTACAACATCCTACTGAAGGACGACAAGACCTATCCGTCGGTCTGCATCACCAACGAGGAATTCCCGCGAGTGTTCAAGACCCGGCAGATAATTCCACGGGCAGGCACCTACTACGGGCCGTTCAGCCATCAGGGAACGCTCAACAATATGCTGGACCTCATCAACCGCATCTATCCCTTGCGGAAATGCAAAATGGCGATGACCAGCCGGCAGATAAAGGAGGGCAAGATGAAAGCTTGCCTTGAATACCACATAAAGAACTGCAAGGCTCCGTGTGTGGGACTGCAGACACGCGACAACTATATGGAGAGTATTAACGAAGTGAGGGAAATACTCAAAGGCAACACACGCACCGTTTGCGACACCCTTCGCCGCAAGATGCAGGAATTGTCCGACCAGATGCGCTTTGAAGAGGCGATGGAGATGAAACGGAAGTACGACCTTGCACTGGAGTTCTGCGAGAAGAGCGAGGTGACAACCCAGTACGAACACGACATCGACGTGTTTTCCATTGCCGACGACGAAAAGTCAGCCTTCATCAACTACCTGCATGTCACCCACGGCTGCATCAACCAAGCGTTCACCTTCGAATATACAAAACGCATCGACGAAGACCCGAAGGAACTGCTGGCGCTCGGCATCGTGGAGATGAGGCAGAGATACAATAGCCAGTCGCGTGAAATCGTGGTGCCCTTCCCTCTCGAGATGGAGCTGAAAGACGTGACACTGACTGTGCCCCAGCGGGGCGACAAGAAACACTTGCTGGATTTGTCACTCGCCAATGTATGCCAGTACCGGTTCGACAAAGCACGGCAAGCAGAGAAACTGAATCCGGAGCAACGGTCGACCAATCTGCTGAGAGAGTTGCAGGACAAACTGAAACTCGAGCACATGCCACTCCACATCGAGTGTTTCGACAATTCCAACATCCAGGGCATGGACGCAGTGGCCGGATGTGTGGTGTTCAGAAAAGCAAAGCCAACAAAGTCAGAATACCGCAAATACATCATAAAGACGGTGGAAGGTCCCGACGACTATGCATCGATGGCAGAAGTGGTGTATCGGCGCTACAAACGTATGATTGACGACGGAGGCGAACTTCCCGGACTGATCATCGCCGACGGTGGAAAGGGACAGATGGGAGTGATAAAATCTGTAGTGGAAGAACAGTTGCACCTCAAAATACCCATCGCAGGTCTGGCAAAAGACGGACACCACCGGACATCGGAGCTCCTGACCTTCAGGGATGATCAAATCGTTACGGTTGGAGTCGATGTGAAGAGCGCCTTGTTTCAGTTCCTGACACGGATTCAAGACGAAGTCCACAGGTATGCCATACAGTTCCACCGCGAAAAACGGGCGAAGCATCAGACTGCCTCGGAATTGGACAGCATCAAAGGAATCGGCGAGGTGACGAAGACCGCGCTGTTGAAGCATTTCAAGAGTGTGAAGCGAATAAAGGAAGCAAGTGAAGAAGACATTGCCGGAGTCATTGGACGGGCAAAGGCAAAGACAATAAAGGAAAGTTTAGGAAATGAGAGCAGTAATACAGAGAGTAAGTGAGGCTTCAGTGACCATCAACGGTACAGTTAAATCGCAGATAGGCAAGGGCTACCTTGTGCTCGTGGGATGTGAAGACCAGGACACCGACGAAGACATCGTGTGGCTCAGCCGCAAAATCGTGAACCTGCGAGTGTTCGACGATGAAAACGGAGTCATGAACCGATCGGTGATTGACGTAGGTGGCGACATACTCATAGTCAGCCAGTTCACTCTCTGGGCTTCGTATAAGAAAGGAAATCGCCCGAGTTATCTGCGTGCAGGCAGTCACGAGAAGACCATCCCACTGTACGAGCAGTTTTGTCGTCAGGTATCTGCCGACCTGCAGAAGCCAGTAATGACCGGTGAATTCGGTGCAGACATGAAGGTGGCACTGATAAACGACGGACCGGTAACAATTTGTATGGACACTAAAAACAAAGAATGATATGGAGATAAATTATTTGGACGGACGTCCTCATCACAACGAAATCACTGAAAGCAAGGTGACACAGGCATTCAAGAAGTACAATCTTGAGTTGGACGATGAGCAGGTGAAGAAAGAAGTTACGGCTCTGCTCTGGAAACATCTGAAGGAGAACGACACCAAGGAAGTGAAGAAGTTCCTGCTCAATAGCGTGGAACTTACCAGTCTAAAGACAGACGACAGCGACGACAGCATCATGCGCTTCGTGGAAAAGGTCAACAAGTTCGACGATGTCTATCCCGAGCTCGGACATGTTGCCACCGTTTGCGTCTATCCATGCTACGCAGCAATCTGCCACGACATGCTGGAGAACGAAAACATCGAGATTGCATGTGTTTCAGCCTGCTTCCCTTCATCACAGTCATTCATCGAAGTGAAGATAGCAGAGACCTCGCTGGCACTGCACGACGGTGCTACGGAAATCGACATCGTACAGTCTGTGGGTAAATTCATGGCAGGCGACTATGAAACCGTTGCCGATGAAATTGCAGAAATCAAAGCCGTGTGCGGCGATTATAAGTTGAAGGTAATTCTCGAGACAGGTTGCCTGAAGACAGCCTCCAACATCAAGAAAGCATCAATCCTCGCAATGTATTCCGGTGCCGACTACATAAAGACCTCAACCGGTAAACTCGAACCGGCTGCAACTCCCGAAGCAGCTTATGTCATGTGTCAGGCAATAAAGGAGTACTACGACGAGACTGGCATACAGATTGGCTTCAAGCCTGCAGGAGGAATGAAGACAGTGGAAGACACACTGGTTTACTACACCATCGTAAAGGAAGTGTTGGGTGAGAAATGGCTCAACAACCAGATGTTCCGCCTCGGCACCAGCAGCTGTGCCAATAAACTGTTAAGCGAAATCATCGGTGAACAAATAAAATTCTTTTAGTCTATGGACGGAATGAAATTATACAAGTCAGTTGTGGCATTAGGCATGCTGCTGGGCACATCAATGAACGCTTCTGCTCAGGACCAGATACCAAATCAAGTGCAGAATCAGGAACAGGGACAGGCGCCAGAACAAATCCTGGAACAAGGCAGTACACAAGCGGAAAATGCACAGGCGGAAGAGATGATGGGTACTCTCAACCGTTTCGGCTACCTCAGCTATAACGAAGCGCTACGTTCCATGCCTTCATACGAGAAAGTGCAGAAGAGCCTGCAGGAACTGAGAAAACAGTATGCAGACGAACTGTCGCGCTCGGAGAAGGAATTCAGCAAGCAGTACGCTGAATATGTAGATGGACAAAAATCCTTCCCCGACAACATCCTGCTGAAGCGCCAGAAAGAACTGCAACAGCTGATGGAACAAGGACTGGAGTTCAAGGCAGAAGCCAAACGATTGCTGGAGAAAGTAGAATCAGAGTTGATGCAGCCCATACATCAGGAACTGAAAGCTGTTCTTGTCCGCATAGGCAAAAAACGCGGTTATGCGTACATTCTCAACACCGACAACAATGCTTGTCCTTTTGTGAATGGAGAACTGGGCGACGACATTACCGCAGATGTAATCGCTGAGGTAACAAAGAAAAAGTGATTGCAGAGAACGAAAGAAATCGCAGAAAACGAAAGAAATCGCAGAAAACGGAAGCAGTAATAATTATAAGGTGACGGAGGTGATTGCAGAGGACAACAAAAAAATGCAGGGACCAATCGGTGTATTCGATTCAGGCTATGGCGGCTTGACCATATTGGAGGGAATCAGACATCTGATGCCCGAGTATGATTATGTGTATTTTGGCGACAATGCGCGTGCTCCCTATGGCATTCGTTCGTTTGACGTCGTTTACCAATACACGCTTGAAGCAGTACAAAAACTGTTTAGGCTCGGTTGTCCACTTGTCATCCTTGGATGCAACACAGCATCGGCAAAAGCTCTGCGCACGATACAGCAGACATGTCTTCCTACAAATGCGCCCGACCGAAGGGTATTGGGCGTAATCAGACCTACGGCAGAGATTGTAGGGAAGATAACAAGAAACGGACACATTGGTGTGCTGGCAACGGAAGGAACGATAAAATCGGAGTCTTACAGCCTGGAGATAAGGAAGCTCTTTCCCGAATGTATCGTCTCGGGATTGGCTTGTCCGATGTGGGTGCCGTTGGTGGAGAATGGTGAATTCAACAAACCTTGTGCCGATTATTTCGTGAAGGAACGTATTAACGCTCTGCTTTCACTCGACCCTCTCATCGATACAATTATTCTTGGGTGTACACACTATCCGTTGCTCTTGGACAAGATAAAACTTTATTGTCCGAAAGACATCAGGATTCTGACTCAAGGTCATTATGTGGCAGAGAGCTTGAAAGACTATCTGCGCCGGCATACAGACATGGATGCAAGGCTCACGAAAGGCGGTTCGTGCCGGTACTTCACGTCGGAATCTCCAGACAGATTCAGTGAAAACGCATCGATATTCTTGAGTGAGAAAATCAACGTAAAAAGAATGATATGAGGACAGACAGCTCCGGGAGAGTAGCATTTGCCATTCTTTCGGCATTCTTCCTGCTACCGCTGACGCAGGTTGCAGTGACGCTCGTTGCAATGCTTGCGAAACATTGGGACAACACTACCGACTTGATGCCAATGGTATTGACGGTTTCATCGTTGCTTACGATAGCGATTGTTGTATTCGTAAAGCATAAATTGAAGTACAAAATCCTCGATGAAATCAATCCCCTACAATGTAAATGGAAGTGGGCTCCGATGATGCTTCTGGCAACGCTGTGCGGAATGTTCGTTTCTGATACACTTACGAAAGAACTGCATTTGATGAACTTCATAGAAGACGAGATGCTGGATTTGGCAACTTCGTTCTGGGGAATCATGACACTGGTCATCATCGGACCGATAGCAGAGGAACTGGTGTTCCGCAGTGCCATCATCGGAACTATGCTCCGGCATGGTGTCAGTACATGGGTTGCAATTATTGTGTCAGCCATGCTGTTCAGCGTTTCACATCTCAATCCAGCACAAATCCCGTCTGCCTTCCTTGTCGGAATCTTGTTTGCAATACTCTATATAAAGAGCAAAAGCCTTCTGCCATCCGCCATCTGCCATGTAATCAACAATGGACTGTCCGTCATTATGATGAATGTATGTGTCGATCATCCCGACATGGCTGACATGACGATGAAAGAATTGTGCGGTGGACCGGTAACCACATACATACTTGTGGCAATCACTGCCGCAGTTTGCACCACTTTATATTATTATTACTGGAAAAGGAGATAGATGTTATTAGATACAGAAGTAAGGCAAATAACGGTTTGTTTGCCCTGTTTATGGAGAAAAATATGCTGAAATTACCTCATTATTGCAAATAGATTGCTGATTGTTGGGTATTCTTCAGATTATATTTGTACTTTTGCCATGTAATTGGATAATACGCTAAAGATGAATCCTTCTAAAGTCGACATATCGGTATTGATGCTGTTCTTCAACCGTCCCGACCGCTTTGCAGAAGTGTTTGCCGAGGTGAAGAAAGCACGTCCTGCACGACTGTTCCTCTATCAGGATGGTCCGCGAGGCGAACGTGACATGGCGGGCATTGAGGCTTGCCGTAAAATCGTGGATGACAGCGAAATTGACTGGGAATGTGAGGTGCACCGCCTCTTCCAAGAGAATAACTACGGATGCGATCCTTCCGAATATATGGCACAGAAGTGGGCATTCTCACTGACTGACAAGTGCATCGTGTTGGAAGATGATGATGTGCCGTCACAGTCTTTCTTCCCGTTCTGCAAGGAACTGCTCGACCGCTACGAGAACGACAACCGCATATGGATGATTGCAGGATTCAACTCTGAGGAGAAAACCAATGTCAAGGAAAGCTATTTCTTCACTTCAGTATTCAGCATCTGGGGCTGGGCATCATGGAAACGTGTCATCGATACTTGGGATGCCGACTATTCTTGGCTCGACGACAAGGAGAAGTTGGAAAAGGTTGAGAGTGTGATAAGCGAGAAGAAACTGCGCAGTGACATCATTCCCATGTGCCGTGACCACAAGGCAAGCGGAAAGGCTTATTATGAAAGCATCTTTTGGGCATCAATGCTTCTCCACGATGGTATAGCCATTATGACTTCACAGAATATGATAAACAACAGGGGCGTGTCAGACGACTCTACGCATTTCCAAGGTTCACTGAAGACCATGCCAAAGCAGCTTCGCAAGCAGTTCACCATGCAGCGCCATGAGATAGGTTTTCCTCTTGTACATCCTGCAGAGGTGAAGGAGTACAAACCCTTCAAGGATACTGTCTACCTCCGCAATGCATGGGGACATACGTGGCGTAAAGTGCAGTATTCCATTGAGGAACTCCTTCTCAACCTCCGCTACGGCAACTTTTCCATAATCAGGAAATCATTGCTTCGCCGCATAGACAAATGGCTGGGCAGACATAAATATGCTTGATTCAGTCCTGCAATGAGCTTTTACCCTTGATTTCAGAATTGTTGTTGTCCGGTAAACCAAACAGGACCTTTCAAACCCATTGTTTTACAACAGGTTCGAACAAAGAATCTGGTTACAAGCCCTCATGCGCATGTGTGCAAGGGCTAATTTTCATCTTCAGCGGACTCTGGTGGACTCTCAACCATGGTTGCCAGTGACTATTCCAAGTCTTTTTCAAGGTGCTCAAGGAATTCTTTTATATTGATGTCGCACGTTAGCATTATTCTCACGATTGTGGCAACACCCGAGAAGCTCCACGAACGGCTGCCACCCCTTTGCAATAACATGATGACCAACCCAACTTTGACCTCGACCAAGAATTTTCAACATTTTTTTTGGGAGTAGTTTATTACAAGTACTTGATATTCAATAGTAGCATTTTTGAAGATGCATTTGTAGTACACAGCGGCTTCGGCAGAAATCATTACCTTTGCACCCGCTATGCATTTCATGTCACAACTACGATACAACCCGAAGACCCTGCAAGATGAATGGTACTACCGCATCAAGGAGTCTTATCGCGACCGAACCTGCCGGCCGCGCAACCGTGTCATGCTGAATGTCGGGTTTATCACCGACTTCTGTTACTTTCTATTGCTTCAGCTGAATGGTGAAGGTTCGGTGCTGGCGGTCGAATCGAATGTTGTCGTTCACGATTTCGCGTTCTATGGTGCCGTCGTTGCACAGCTGCTCGGGTGTGCCGTCGATGAGTTCTCCGCTTTCTTTCAGAAGCCATATGTTGTCGGCTGTCTGAAGGGCAAGGTCGATGTCGTGGATGGAAAGGAGAATGGTTTTGCCCATCTCGTGCGCAAAGCGCCGTAGCATGGTTATCACGCCTACCTTGTTGGGATAGTAGAGGAAGGCGGTGGGTTCATCGAGCAGGATGACTGGCGTCTGCTGTGCCACAGCCTTTGCTATCATCGCTTTCTGCCGTTCTCCGTCGCTAAGGGTTTGGAAAGCTTGGTGTGCCACTTTCTCCACTCCCACCAGTTTTATGCACTCCTCGACAATCTTCTTGTTGTCGGCATCCAACCGCCCCCAGAAGTCGGTGTATGGGCTTCTGCCCATGCCTATGACTTCGTAGGTGGTGAGGTTTCGGATGTGGGAGTTGTTGGTAAGAACTATGCTGATGAGTTTTGCCAGTTCTTCGTTGGTGTATTGCTGAACGGACTTTCCGTAGAGCAGCACTTGTCCGCCCAGGGCTAACTGGAATCCGGCAACGGTGCGCAGAAGGGTTGACTTGCCCGTACCGTTGGGTCCGATGAGACAGGTGACGGTGCCCGGAGCCAATGCGGCATTGAGGTGGTTGCTCACCACCTTGTCTTTGCCTTTCACCTTGTAGCCGGTGGAAAGGTCCTGCAGCTGGATTATTGGGGTCATATCGCTCATCTGTTGGTTTGTAGTGTGGCTGCTGTCCTTATCCGCCTATGGTTGCTTTTATGCCGTATTTGGCGAATTGTGCAATGCAGCGCTGCTGGTTTTTTTCGGATGGTGTTGCCATGTTGAGATGGTCGGGATTGTAGACGGTGTCCAGTTTCTCGTGCTTGCCTTTCCCTATGTCGTGATACATGAGCAGATTGACTGTTTTCCGTTGCCAGTTCTTGAGCGATGCAAGAAACTGTGCTGATGTCTCGATGTTTTCGGCATCGGCGTTCACTCCTTCGATGAGGGGAATTCGGATGAAGAAATCGTGGTGCATCTCGTCAATCATGCGTATGTTCTCATGAATCAGTTCGTTTGGCACGCGTGTGTAGAACTTGTGCTTGGCTGAATCCATCAGTTTGAGGTCGACGAGGAAGAGTTCGCAGTTTTCTGCCACTTCCTTCACTACGCTTGGCGATGCGAAGAGTGTGGTGTCAACTGTGCGGTGGAACTGGCGCTTGCCGAGTTCACAGAGCACTTCGAGCAGGTATTGCGGATGCATGAGTGGTTCGCCGCCGCAGAGGGTCACTCCGCCGCCGCTGTCTTCCATCACCTTGCGTTCTTTCTCGATGACAGCCATGAGGTCGTCCATCTTCCATTCCTCGCCCCCGAACTTCATTGCCAGTGTAGGACATTCTTCCGCACATTTCCTGCAGAGAATGCATTTGGATTCGTCGGCTTTAATGCCGTCGGGTGTGAGCTTGAGGGCGCCTTGCGGGCACACCTCCACGCAGCTTTGACAACCTATACACTTTTTCTTTGTGTACATTCTTTGGGGACGGTCTTCAAGTCCTTCCGGATTGTGGCACCAGACGCACCTGAGAGGGCATCCCTTAAGAAAAATGGTGGTCCTTATTCCAGGACCATCATTTATTGCAAAGCGCTTGATATCAAATATAAGTGCCATGTCTTTGTTGTAAATATATCAGAATTCATCGGTTCAGAGTTCGTAATCCGTCGGATCGGAAATCTGCGTCTGTCGGATCAGACTTCCGATTCTGTCTGATGAATGTTTTTAGAATTCGTCGTTCTCTGTACGTGCGATGATTTCGTTCTGGAGTTGCTCGGTCATATCGTTGAAATAGTCGCTGTATCCGGCTACACGCACGAGCAGGTCTTTGTAGCTGTCTGGGTGCTCCTGTGCATCGTGAAGGGTGTCGGTGTCGACGATATTGAACTGGATGTGGTGGCCTCCCAGTGAGAAGTAGCTACGGATGAGGCTCGCAAGTTTCTTCAGGTCTTCGTCTCTCTTCAGGAGATTTGGCACGAATCGTACGTTGAGCAGTGTACCGCCACTCTTGGTCTGGTCGAGCTTGCCGAGCGACTTGATAACTGATGTAGGTCCGTTGGTGTCGGCTCCGTGTGCCGGAGATGTACCGTCGGATATTGCGAAATGAGCGAAACGTCCGTTGACACTGGCTTTGCAGACACTGCCGAAATAGTTGTGGCAAGTGGTGCTGAGCATGTTGAGCTGGGTCTTGCCGCCACGGGTGTTTGGATGTCCCACGATGGCTGCCAGCAGGTCGTTGTAGATGCGCACTGCGATGGTGTCGGCGTATTCATCGTCGTTGCCGAAGAACGGTGTGTGGTTGACTATGTACTGGCGTATCTTCTCGTTTCCTTCGAAGTTTCCGTCAACTACTTTCAGCAGTTCGTCCATTGAGTAGCGGTGTTCTTCGAATACGTGCTTCTTGAGTGTGGTGAAGCAGTCGGTGGTTGTACCAAGGCCTGTACACTGGATGTATGTGGTGTTGTAGCGTGCACCGCCGCTGTAGTAGTCCTTGCCGTTCTTGATGCAGTCGTCGATGAAGAGGCTGAGGAATGTGGCTGGTGCATAGAGCGAGAACATGCGCTCTATGTAGTTGTTGACCGACAACTTGAGGTTGACGAAGTAGATCATCTGCTTGTGCCATGCCTCATAGAGCTGCTCGAAAGAAGTGAACTTGCATGGGTCGCCTGTCTCCAAGCCGATTTTCTTGCCTGTCATCGGGTCGATACCGTTGTGGAGTGTAATCTCAAGAATTTTCGGTGTGTTGAGATAGCCGGTGAGCAGATAGGCTTCTTTTCCGAATGCTCCTACTTCGATACAGCCTGAGCAACCGCCTTCGTTGGCATCTTCCTGGGTCTTGCCCTGGTTTACGAGTTCCTGGGTGTAGACATCGGGGTTGAACACTGACGGATAGCCGAATCCCTGTCGGATGAGCTTGCATCCTGCCAATAGGAACTTGTCGGGTGTCACCTTGCTGATGTGAATGGAAAGTCCCGGCTGCAACTCGTGGAGTTCTTCCTGCACTTCAAGTATGATGTAGGAGAGTTCGTTTGAACCGTCCTTGCCGTCGCGTGTGATTCCACCGATATTGATGTTGGTGAAGTCGTTGTATGTGCCTGACTCGAGGGCTGTGATGCCTACTTTTGGAGGTGCAGGCTGGTTGTTGAACTTTATCCAAAGGCAGCTGATGAGTTCCTTTGCTTGTTCGCGTGTGAATGTGCCTTCTTCGATGCCCTTCTGATAGAACGGGAAGAGGTGCTGATCGATGTGGCCTGGGTTCATGCTGTCCCATCCGTTGAGTTCGGTGACTGTGCCGAGGTGTACGAACCAGTACATCTGGATGGCTTCCCACATGTCGCGCGGTGCATGTGCCGGTACCCAGTGGCATACGTCTGCAATCTTCTCCAGTTCAGCCTTACGTTTCGGGTCGCTGCACTGTGCGGCTTTCTCCTCAGCCAGCTTTGCATGGCGCTCTGCGAAGAGGATGGCTGCATCGCATGAAATTGCCATTGCTTCGAGCTCCTGCTGCTTGTCGGTTGCCAACGGGTCGTTGATATAGTCGAGTTTGCTGATGTTTTTCTCTATTCTTTCCTTGAGGTCGAGAAGTCCGGTGTGGTACATCTTGCCGTCCATGGCTGTATGTCCGGCAGCGCGCTGTTCCATGAATTCGGTGAACACACCAGCCTTGTAGGCTTCGTTCCATTCAGGACTTACGTGATTGAATATGCGCTCGCGCTGTGTCTTGCCCTTCCAAAAAGGAATGACTTCCTTGGCATAGGTGTCGATGTCTTCCTGGCTGATGTGGTATGGCTGGAGTTCGCGTGTGTCGAGCACGTGAAGGTCTTCCACTGAGTGGCAAGTGAGTTCTGGAAATGTAGGCACAGCCTTGATTTCTGGACCGCGCTCGCCCACAATCAGTTCGTCGTCGCCAATATAGATGGTTTTCTTCTTGCAGATTTCATAGAAATTCTTTGCACGAAGTACTGCGATAGGCCATTTGCCTTCGTTTTCTTTATAGAATTCGGTCTCGATAAGAGCCCTCTCGATGGTCAGGGTGGCTGGAGTTTCCAGACTCTGCTGATGCAGACGCTTGATACGGTCGTTCATTCCACCGTCGTTCTGCGGATTTTGTAATGGAAAATTCATTTTGTGTCTAGTTCTAAGATTATTTTAACGCAAAATTACAACAAATCTCTGAGAGTGAAATAAAACACATTCATTTTTTTGTGCAACAAACGAATAATTGACTGCAATCAGTGTTTACGCATGCGCGATACCCGTTTTATTTACGCAAATATGAAGACTGATTCCGGTAATGTCGGGGTTGGGCTTTGACAGCAGAAACTGACGGTCGGTGTAATGTTGAGTGCGCAAAACAAAGAGGAATGTGAAAAAAACACGGCTTATCCGACTTTTTCCCCTTCAATTGATGCCGGTATAAAATAAAAAAACTAATTTTGCACAAAACAAATGCGGTTACGCAGTTTTTGGCTATAGACAGACAATCATTAAACCCGAATAAAAAATTATTATGACGACTAATCTGAACGACAAGCCGATGATGGCTCATATCAACTCAATGTTTAAAAGAGAGTGGGACTCATTGGCATTTGCCGACTACGGCACAGACATCGCCTATACACATAAGGACGTATTTGAGACAATAAAGAAATACCACTTGATGTTTGAGCTCTATGGCATCAAACCGGGCGACAAAGTTGCAATATGCGACAAGAACAGTGCCAACTGGGCTGTTGTCTTCCTCAGCATATTCACTTATGGCGCAGTCAGCGTGCCGCTGCTTGCAGATTTTCATATCGACCAGATCGAGAACCTGACACGTCATTCAGAATCGAAGCTGCTGATAACGAATGCCAGTGTGTATGAGCGTGCAAGCACCATCGACAAGGACAAACTAATAAATATCACCACTTTCCGTCCGTTTGCGGAGAACGAGAACCGGGAAACCGAACTGGCGAAAGTGTTCAAGCAGGCTGATGCCGAGTTTGCAAAACTCTATCCGGAAGGATCCAAGGCGGAAGACGTGAATTTCCCGGAGATAGACCTTGAAGCGTTGGCTCTCATCAGTTATACATCGGGTTCTACGGGCAATCCGAAGGGTGTGATGTTGCCCTACCGCACTTTCTGGTCGAACGTAGTGTTCTGTCTGGACACATTTCCAACACCGGGACACACTGACCAGTTCATGTCGATACTTCCGATGGCACACATGTACGGATTCTCCATAGAGTTCCTCTATCCGATGTCAACGGGGCGTCCGATATATTTGCTCACCCGAATACCGAGTCCGCAGGTTCTGCTTAAGGCATTTGCTGACGTACATCCATTTATGGTGGTGACAGTGCCCCTCATCGTCGAGAAAATCATCCAGGGAATGGTGTTCCCACAACTGAAGACTCCGAAGATGAAGTTCCTGCTGTCCATTCCTCTCATTAAGGAATTGGTTTACAAGAAAATAAACAAACGACTGATAACTGTGTTCGGAGGCAGAATCCAGGAGATGATATTTGGAGGCGCTGCGGTAAACAGAGATGTGGACACATTCTTGCACAGAATAAACTTCCCGTGTACCACCGGTTATGGCATGACCGAATGTGCACCGCTCATCAGTTATGTAGGATACAAGTACAGCAAGGTCGGTTCGTGCGGAAAGGCAGTAGACCGCATGGAGGTGAAGGTGGCGAGCAAAGATCCACAACACTTAGCAGGCGAACTGCTTGTGAGAGGCACCAACGTGATGACCGGCTACTACAAGAACGAGGAGGCTACGGCTGAGGTGGTGGAGAAAGACGGATGGCTGCATACGGGTGATCTTGTGACAATCGACAATGAAGGATTTATCTTCATCCGTGGACGCAAGAAGAACATGCTGCTGGGTGCTAACGGACAGAATGTCTATCCGGAAGAGATTGAGGATGTGGTCCTCAGCAACACCATTGCCGACGAGTGCGTGCTGGTGCAGAGAGACCAGAAATTCGTGGCATTGGTTTATGTGAACGGTTTCACATTGGAAAAGAACAAGATACAGCCACATCAGTTGCAGTATGTGTTTGAGAGTTCACGTCACACGGTGAATGAACTTCTCCCGAAATTTGCACAGCTCAGTAGCTTTGAAGTAAGATCAGAAGAGTTTGAGAAGACTCCAAAGAAAAACATCAAACGCTATCTGTACAAATAACAAGCATTATCTGTACAAATAAACAAACGTTATCTGCGCAAAAGTCAAACGGACAAAAACAGGTGTTATTTGTGCAGATAAACAAGCGTTTCCTATGTAAATAAGGGCAGAAAACCATACGACCAACAATATTGCACACACACATTTGAAAGGAGAAAACGAAGAGATGGATATGAATAAATATGTGCACGAAACAACCATGAAAGTCCGCGACTATGAGTGTGACCTTCAGGGAATTGTGAACAATGCGAACTATCAGCACTATCTTGAACATGCACGCCATGAATTCCTGTTGTCAAGGCATATCAGCTTCGCAAAGTTGCATGAGAAAGGGGTTGATGCCGTGGTTTCGGGCATAACCATGCGGTTCAAATGTCCGTTGAAGAGCGGCGATGAGTTTGTAGTAAAGACCGGATATGTGCACGATGGATTTAAATACATCTTCCAACAGGACATCTACCGCCTGTCCGATATGAAGTTGTCGGTGAAAGGTGTTGTGGATACAGTGTGCGTAGTGAACGGAAAACTCAGCAATATCGACTTGATCTAACGCTTTTGACTATGGACGAGCAGGAAGTGTTCTATTCCATCGCCCTCACCAACATTCCACACATAGGATTGGTGATAGGCAAGCGGCTGTACGAAGAGGCAGGCAGTGCCACTGCCGTTTTCGAACACAGGGACCACCTGCCGGAAATCATACCCGATGCCAATCCGCAACTCGGCAGACTGCTGTCCGACAACACGGAAGCATTCAGACTGGCAGAGAAAGAACTCAAAATCATTGCCGATAAGCACATAACTCCACTCTGTATGAACGATCCGCGTTATCCGCAACGCATGGTGGAGTGCAATGATGCACCAATCATCCTCTTTTACTGTGGAAATGCAGACCTCAACAGAAAACACGTCATCAACATGATTGGCACCCGACGCTGCACACAATACGGCAAGGACATCTGCCGTACATTCATTGCCGACCTGCAGCGCAAACTTCCCGACGTTCTCATTGTCAGCGGACTGGCTTACGGCATAGACATCCATTCACACCGTGAAGCATTGGCTCAGCAAATAGCCACAGTTGGCGTGTTGGCACACGGACTCGACAGAATCTATCCTTCAGCACACCGTCAGACAGCCTCACAGATGGTGGGGAATGGAGGGCTTCTGACTGAATATCCTTGTGGAACAACTCCCGATAAAATCAACTTTGTGAAGAGAAACCGCATCGTGGCAGGAGTGGCTGATGCAACGATTGTTGTGGAGAGTGCTTCTCATGGCGGCTCGCTTATTACCGCTGAACTGGCAACATCCTACAACCGCGATGTGTTCGCTTTTCCCGGACGGATATACGATGAATACAGTGAAGGCTGCAATAAGTTGATTAGCAGAAATAAAGCAACCATGTTGCAATCCACCGACGACTTTCTGAAAGCGATGGGATGGAACACCGAAAACTCCGATAAAATCGTCTACACACAGCAAGAACTGTTCCCCGTGTTGACCGAGGAAGAGAGCAAGATTGTCGATTCGCTGAAAGACTGCGAAAGCAAGCAGATAAACCAAATAATCATAGAGACTGGCTATGGGTTCAGTGTCGTCAGCAGTTGCCTTTATGAACTCGAACTCAAAGGTATTGTGATGCTTTTGGGAGGAGCAAGATACCGTCTTGCCAGAAACTGACAGTTTTGCATTTTGGCTGGTTCTATAAACTTCTGGCTATTTTCGAGGGAAAGTACTGATGGACTATTTCAGATTCATGGAAAAGTGCCGGTGAACTTTTTTTGAGGGAAAGTGCAGGCCTGGATGAAGAAAGTGCAGACCAGAATGTTGGCAGTTTATGGATTAATCCTTTTTTTACTAACAACATATAATATCTTGCAGAAAAAAACAAAAAAATATCGTTTAAGTTGTTGGTTTCATTTATTATACGTATTTTTGCATGTTATCAAGACAGTATATGCGCATGAGAAATAAAATATTGGCTCTGTTCATTCTGAATTCATCCCTGTGTCTGAATGTTTCGGCACAGTGTTTTACTCCAGAAGGCAGAAACTTTTTGCAGTGTGAGGAAGCGACACAGTTGATGGAAGACGGACACTACTATGCTGCTAGTCAGTCGCTCAAAACATTTCTTGGGACAAAGCAAATTCCATGGAATGAACGGTTGTGGGCAGAAGAAAAGTCGCTCGTTTGTGACTATTTCCTCAACAAACCGGGGACAAGGGATAGAATCCAGAAATGGCTCAAAACCAATCCGCAATCTATCTACTCAAGCCGTCTGTCGCTGTTGCGTGCCAACCTGTTAGTAAGGGACAAAGAGTATGCAGAGGCATTGTACATCTACAAATCCCATGAAAGCATGATTCAGGATATGGGTGACCGTGAGCGCGAGGAGACACTTGTCTGCGAAGCCATTGCCAATATCAATCAAGAGAATTATGTCGAGGCAGAGGCTATTATGCGGTCACTCCAGGACTGCAAGACCCATCAGATGGACATGGTCTATTATTCCGGCTATGTGAAATACGTCAATGAGAACTACGCGGATGCCATAAGGGATTTCCAGATTGTGAGTCACAACAGCGATTACGAACAGAGTGCTACAGTCTATCTTGCAGACTGCTACCTTCACACCGGCAGTCCACAGAAGTCGCTCTCATTGCTCAACAACCAGTTGCCGACCCTCATCACGCAGAAGTCGCCTATTGACTCCAAATATGCAGATGAGATCCACAGAATCAGGGGCGAGGCATATTACGACCAGAAAAGCTATACTAAATCGATAGAAGCATTAAGCCAGTACACCTACAATGTGGAACAGCCACGTCGTACTGCACTCTACAAACTCGGAATGAGTTATTTCAGTATTCAGGAGTATGCAAAAGCCGCACCGATATTGAGCAGCAGTGCATCGACGGCAACCGATGAAATGGCACAGAACGCATGGTTGAATGCCGGTATCTGCTATGTTTACAGCCAGAACAAGAAGCAGGCACAGATTGCATTTCAGCAAGCATCGGAAATGGATGTCAACAGCAAACTTCAGGAAGAAGCGCTTTACAATTATGCACTCACTCTCCATGAAGGCAACACCATGGGTTTCGGTGAATCCGTAAATGTGTTCGAGCGTTTCCTCAACCAATTCCCCAATTCTCAATATGCGTCAAGCGTAAGCAAGCACCTGTCGGAAGTTTATTTCACAACGAAGAACTATCCTGCAGCCCTTGAGTCAATCAACAAGATAAAGAACCCAAGCGCAGAAATCAAACAAGCCAAGCAGAAAGTGCTGTATAACCTCGGTGTGCAGGAGTTCATCTCAGGCAACTACACGAAATCCGATTCCTACATGGCACAAGCCATAAATCTCGGGTCAAAGGAAGCAGTCTATTTGAAAGGAGAATCCGAATATCGTCAGGGCAAGTATGCACTGGCAGAGACCGATTTGTCGAAGTACGTCAAGACTGCATCAAGAAGCAGTGACAACTACGGACAAGCACTCTATTCACTCGGATATTCACTGTTCAAGCAGTCGAAATACAATCAGGCTGCAACTTACTTCAACCGGTTTGTAAGCAGCGGACAATCAACAAAGAACGCTACGGTGAAAGCCGATGCCTTGAACAGACTTGCTGATTGCCAGTTCTCCGAGCGTATGTACGACGAAGCCTATGCAACCTACCAAAGAGCAATAGACACCGACCGAAAGGTGGGCGACTACTCAATCTACCAGCAGGCATTCATCGAAGGCTTGAAAGGCAACTATTCAAAGAAAGTGGCACTACTCAACCAAATGGTAACTGAATATGCCAGTTCGCAATATGGAGCAGATGCCCTCTACGAGCAAGGACGTGCTTATGTGCAAAGCGGAGCCAAGAACGAGGCTCTTCAGACTTTTGTCAACGTAATCAACAAATATCCTCAGAGTCAGAAAGCGCGAAGCGCTGGCAACGAGATGGCAATGATCTATCAGGAGGCAGGAATGCAGGAGGAAGCACTTGCGGCTTACACACAAGTCATAAACTCATATCCTAACACTCAAGAAGCGCAGACCGCTTTGGCAAATGTGAGGGACATATACACGTCAATGGACAAAATCAGCGAATATGCGGAACTGGCACAGAAAGCAGGCAAGGGACTGAGCAACGATGAACTCGATCAGATGCTGAACGATGCTGCAACACGGTCGATGAACAGCGGCAACTACGACAAGGCTTACCAATACTACACACAACTCAGTCAGCAGACCCTGTCAGCCGATGTCCAGGTGGCAGCTTTTGAAGGTCGTCTGAGAAGCGCTTTTGCTGCAAAACAATACGACATAACCATCGATGTGGCAACTCGGATAATACAAAATGCCAAGGCATCACAGGCAACTGTGGCAGAAGCCTTACTCTACCGTGCAGAGAGTCTGATGGCAACGGAAAAAACTTCTGAAGGAATAAAAGACCTGCAAGAACTTTCCAACGACGACCAGACAGTCTATGGAGCACAAGCCAACGTACTCTTGGCACAATATGCATACGACACCAATCAGTATCAGGCGTCAGAGCAGATTCTGCAGAAATTCATTGAATCGGGCACTACACACCAATACTGGCTGGCACACGCCTTCATCTTGCTGTCGGATGTCTACATGAAGACAGACCGTCAGGTAGAAGCCCGTGAATATCTGTTGTCATTGAAGAGCAACTACAGCGAGAACGATGAAATCAACAAGATGATACGTGAGAGACTGAAAATAAGTCAGAACGAGAGATATTGAGATAATGAAACAAGGTTATTCGAGAAAAAGATTATTTGAGAAAGACTGAAATAGAAACGTAAAAGACTAAACCCCTATACGATATATGGCGAACAGACACAGCATAGTATTTAGCTTTCTAAGTGCAGCCTTTGTCCTTGGTGCTTCGGCGCAGACGGACAATGTGGTTGAGGTGGAAAACGACTATCAACCAACCGTAAAGGATGCGGACAAGATAAATACACTTCCGGAAATAGAAGAGACAAAGACAAGTCACTATATAGTAAACTACACCACAACGGCAATCCCGACCAACAACTACGCGTTTCAGCCGATGTGGGCTGCGCAGAACAAACAACTTATCCGCAGCGACAAGAAAGGATTCATAACCCTTGGCTATGGCACCAACAGCAACTCCATGGGAAGATTTGCTTATGGTTTCGACTTTACGGATAACGACAAGTTGAATGTTGACATCTCGACCAGAGGACACAAGTGCGATGTAGACCGGGTTTATGAAACAGGCTCGTGGAACAGTCGTTTCTTCACCAACCGATTCAGAGCAGACTATGAGCACCACATCAATTCACTCTCATCTTTGATTCTCAATGCAAGCTATGGCACGGATGTGTTCAATTACCAACCATCCTACTACAATACAGCCACAAGTGCCGAGACCGACAAGCAGCACAACGAACTTTTCGATGCAGCGGTGAAGCTGACGCCACTTTCGTTCGGTAATTTCTTTATCGGAGCAGAAGCCTCTGTTTCCTCATTCCAACAGAAACATGCGACAAATGCAGCCGATGAATATAGCGAAATTCTGTTGAACGGTTCCATCACTCCAGGATACAAGGTAAACAAGCATCTTGCCTTTGATGTACGGTTGAATGTGGACAACACCAGCTATGGAATAAAGACCATGGACGGTTACAGCCAGTTTGACATATCACCACACATCTATTATAGTAACGAACTGCTCGACAT
The DNA here is from genome assembly GCA_963640465.1 of Bacteroidaceae bacterium. Classification (GTDB taxonomy): domain Bacteria; phylum Bacteroidota; class Bacteroidia; order Bacteroidales; family Bacteroidaceae; genus Colivivens. The sequence goes on from CAVHYP010000037.1 coordinate 20,523, forward strand.
GAAGCTTGGTGCGTATATCAATACAGAGAAAGAGATTGCTCCGGATGTAGATGTTACCATCCATTTCGCCCCACAAATCGAAATCTATGCGATGGCAAATGGAGGAACAGTCTATAACTCTTTCAGCAGACTAAGTCAGATGACTCCTTATTGGACTCTCAATGACTTCAACGCCAAGGTCCGTCCACGGTTCGACCAGTTGCGTGCACGTGGCGGAATCAGAACCAAACCATTTGAAGGACTCTCCGTTGGCATAAGCGCAGGATACGAACTGTCGGAGCGCCGTGCAGAGATAGCCAGTTTCATGATGAAATCCGACAATGCTCCGCTGCTTTACTCTCCAATTATTTTCGAGGACGGCAAACGGCTGTATGGAGCGATTGACATTGATTTCAACTACAAGAACATAATCATAGCAAAGATAAATGGCGAATACAACTCCTGGTCGAGCGACTATGAGTGGGCACAGGAAGTAGCTGGCAACAGCACACGCAACTACGACAAGGTGGAATCATGGCGTCCGGTAATCTCGGCTTCATCCAAGATTGAGATACGTCCAGTGGAAGAACTCTCGATGGGAGTGAATCTGCTCTTCCAGTCTTTCAAGTACTATGCCAATCTGTATGAACGTCCAAACTCAATCGACTTGGGAGCAACAGTCAGTTACACCTTCCCCTGTCGTTTGACGCTTTATGCAAAGGGCGACAATCTGCTTAATAGAAAATTTGACCAATACACAATGTATGGCTCACCAGAGATGAGTTTCTTGTTTGGTGCGGCTTATACATTCTAAATCATAACTACAATGACTCGTAAATTTGATTTTCTCATTATCGGTTCTGGCGTGGCTGGAATGAGTTATGCTCTTAAGGTGGCAAGAGCACATAAAGGAAAAATCGCCATTGTGTGCAAAACGACCCTTGAAGAAGCCAACACAGCAAAGGCACAGGGCGGCATCGCATCGGTCACAAACCTGTTGGTTGACAACTTCGACAAACACATCCACGACACGATGGTTGCCGGTGATTACATAAGTGACCCCGAGGCAGTGAAGCAAGTGGTCCTCAATGCTCCAGACGGCATCAAGGAGCTGGTGCAATGGGGTGTAAACTTCGACAAGAAAGAGGATGGAACATACGACTTGCACAAAGAGGGAGGACACTCCGATTTCCGAATCCTGCACCATGCCGATGACACTGGCGCTGAGATACAGCGGGGACTGATGGAAGCGGTCCGCAACAATCCGGACATCGAGATTCTGGAACATCACTTCGCTGTGGAGATCATCACCCAACACCATCTTGGAATAAGAGTCACACGCCGTACACCCGACATCGAGTGCTATGGAGCATACATTTTGAACCCGGAAACAGGAAAGGTTGACGCCTATCTGGCAAAAGTCACCATCATGGCAACAGGTGGTACAGGAGCAATCTATGCCACTACTTCAAACCCTAACATAGCAACAGGCGACGGTATTGCAATGGTTTACCGTGCCAAAGGAAAGGTGAAGGATATGGAGTTCGTGCAGTTCCACCCGACAGTGTTGTTCAATCCGAGAGAAACCCATCCAGCTTATCTCATCACCGAGGCAATGCGTGGTTACGGAGGCATCCTGCGACTGCCTAACGGAGAAGAATTCATGCAGAAATATGACGAGCGTCTGTCACTTGCTCCTCGCGATATCGTGGCTCGCGCAATAGACAAGGAAATGAAAATTCACGGACTCGACCATGTGTGCCTCGATGTGACTCACAAAGACTCGGAGGAGACCAAGTATCATTTCCCGAACATCTATGCAAAGTGCCTTTCTATCGGTATCGACATTACGAAAGAATATATCCCGGTTTGTCCAAGTGCACACTACATGTGCGGTGGAATAAAGGTTGATCTCGACGGACAATCCAGCATCCAGCGTCTTTATGCCCTGGGCGAATGTTCTTGCACAGGGCTGCATGGTGGCAACCGTTTGGCAAGCAACTCCTTGATAGAGGCTGTTGTCTATGCCGACAAAGCAGCAAAGCATTCACTCGAAGTAATCGACAATTACGAATTCAACGAGAATATTCCTGAGTGGAACGATGAGGGAACGATGACCAACGAAGAGAAGGTGCTGATTGCCCAAGATGTGAAGGAAGTGGGACAGATTATGTCAACCTACGTTGGAATCGTGCGCAGTGACCTGCGACTCCACCGTGCTTGGGAACGCCTCGACTTGTTGTATGAAGAGACGGAACACCTCTTCAAGCGTGTGAAACCGACTCGTGACATCTGTGAGTTGCGCAACATGATAAATGTGGGCTATCTCATCACACGTCAGGCATTGGAGAGAAAGGAAAGCCGTGGACTTCACTTCACTGTCGACTATCCGAAGCATGCACTCGACAAGAAATGATTTTAACTTTAAATATAACAGTAATGAAAAGAATTTTCATGTCAATAGCACTGATACTGACAGTGCTTACGGTCAATGCCCAAATGCCGCAGATTCAGCAACTGTCGTTGGATTCTGCTGTCAGAATGGGCAAGCTTGACAATGGCTTGACCTATTACATCCGGCATAATGAATGGCCGGAGCAGCGTGCCAACTTCTATATAGCACAGAAGGTAGGTTCAATGCAGGAAGAGGACGACCAGCGTGGTCTTGCCCACTTTCTTGAGCACATGTGCTTCAATGGAACAACCCATTTCCCGGGCAACACTCTGAAGACCTATCTTGAGTCAATCGGTGTGAAGTTCGGTCAGGACCTAAATGCTTACACAAGCTTCGATGAAACCGTTTACAACATCGACAATGTACCTGTAATCACCAATCCACAGGCAGTAGACTCCTGTCTCCTCATTCTTCATGACTGGAGCCACGACCTGTTGCTCGAGGACGATGAAATCGACAAGGAGCGTGGAGTCATCAATGAGGAATGGCGAATGCGCAGCAGTGCCTCACAGCGTATGATTGAGAAGGCTTTGCCAATCCTCTTCGAAGGAAGCCGCTATGCTCACCGTATGCCAATCGGAACGATGGACATTGTTATGAATTTCCCTTATGACGCAATCCGCAAGTACTACCGCAAGTGGTATCGTCCCGACCTGCAGGCGCTCATCATTGTGGGTGATGTCAATGTCGATGAGGTTGAGTCAAAAATCAAGGCCATGTTCTCCGACATCAAGCCAGCACCGGCAGATGCAGCTGTTCGCGAGTACTACACGGTTGCTGCCAACGACAAGCCAATCTTCACCATGCAGACCGACAAAGAGCAGGAAAGCTCGAACATGGTTTTCGCATGGAAACACGAAGGAATGACTCGTGAGTTGAGAAACACATCAGTATATTACATTCAGAACTATCTGACTGGAGCCATTGAAGGAATGATTTCAACACGTCTGAGTGAAATCATGTTGCAGGAGAATCCTCCTTTCCTTGGTGCAAGTGTAAGTTTCAATAGCGATTTTCTGATAACAAATGCGATGTCTTCGTCGGCCTTCACTGTAGAATTCAAGGACAATGCCTACAAGAATGCTATCAAGGCTGTCTATCGTGAGATGTTGCGTGCCGAACGTTTCGGTTTCACCATGAGTGAATACGAGCGTTACAAGCAGTCGTACAAATCAAGCCTTGACAACATGTATGAGAAACGTGACAAGACTGCAAACAAGAACTATGTCAACGAATACGTGCGTCACTTCCTCGACAACGTTGCTGCACCAGGCATTGAATGGGAGCACGAATACATGACCCAGGTTGCAGATCTTATAACAGTAGATGTAATCAACAGCTCCCTCACCCAGATTGCCCAGCAGCGTGCAACAGTTGCTCCTGTTATCTATGGCATGCTTCCACAGAAGGACGGTGTAGTTATCCCTACAGAAGACGAGATTCTTGCCATTCTCAAGGAAGTGGAGAGCGAAGAAATCGAGGCATACAAGGAAGAAGTGTCAAGCGAGCCAATCCTTGATGCAAGCAAACTGAAGGGAAGCAAGATTGTGAAGGAAGAGAAGGCTGATTTCGAGTTCACTCACTTGAAACTCAAGAACGGCATCGATATCTATGTGCGCAAGACAGACTTCACTCCTAACTCAATCTCAATGAATGCTTGCAGCTGGGGAGGTACATCCCTTTACAGCAAGGACGATTATCTGAACGCTTCAAATGCAGAAACAGTGGCAATCGGCGGATGGGGCAACTTCTCAGCCATCGACCTCAGCAAAAAAATGGCAGGCATACGGGCAAGTGTAAGTCCTTCAGTTGGTACACGCGACGAGAGCATGTCGGGCAGTTGTGTGACAAAAGATTTGGAGTCAATGTTCCAGCTCACATACCTTGCTTACACTTCACCTCGCAAAGACCAGGAAGTATTCAATTCCACCATGGCTCGCACAAAGTCCAGCCTTGAGAATGCAGAACTTGACCCACAGACAGCTCTTGTCGATACACTTCGTAAGGTTGTATACAACAATAACTATATGGTGGTGCGCACTAAGCCAGAAGATATCGACAAGCTCGACTACGACAAGATGATTCAGATCTACAAGGAGCGTTTTGCCAATGCAGGCGACTTCACATTCTTCTTCATCGGTGACATCGACATAGAGACAGCTAAACCTCTGTTCGAGAAATATATCGGAAGCCTGCCGGTCAAGAAAGGAAAGGAGACATACAAGGATGTAGACCTCCGTGTGCAGGACGGCACCATCACAAATGTATTCGAGAAAAAGCAGGAAACCCCAAATGCAGTGGAGATGTTCATGTGGCACGAACACATGGATCCATCGCTGAAGAACATCCTGACCCTCGACTATTTGAAGCAAATCCTTCAGATGGTATATCTGGAAACAGTACGCGAGGATGAAGGCGGCGCTTATTCCGTAGGCGTTTCTTCAAGCTTCTCTGAATATCCGGAGAAATATGCCATGATACAAGTGCAGTTGCCTACAGCACCCGAAAAGCGTGCTCACATGGAAGAGATTGTCCTGAAGGGTATTGACAATATGGTTGCCAACGGACCGAAAGCCGAGGATGTACAGAAGGTGAAAGAGTACATGAACCGCAGTTACCAGGAAAGTGTCAAGAACAACGGCTACTGGCTTTCAGCTATTATAAGCAAGGTAACAAAGGACAAGAACTACGTGGACGGCTATCAGGATTGCGTCAATAGCATAACAGCAAAGGACGTCCAGGATATGGCTGCCAAGATATTCAAGAGCGGCAACCGTATCATTGTAGGAATGACAAGTCCAGTGGAAGAGTCCAAATAGAATACACGCAATTGTTTCCCAATTGGACGACCCATTGAACGTCCGATAACATGATGGGAAACAAACAATAGAGGCTGCATCAATTGCTGGTGCAGCCTTTTTTGGAATGCTCATGCCGAGCATACCTACAAAAAATCTCGCAAATAACCTTGCGAGATTTTTTTGCATGGGCGCATCGGCTTATTTCGGATGCTTACGCTTACGTGCCATCTGTGTTATCTGTGGGAGATAAGCCATCGCGTGCGCCACATTTCTTCATTTTCTGCGATAGAAATCGCTGTTGAGACAATTATTTTTCAAAAAATTCACGCAATGAGTATTGCATAGATGAAAATTGTGTATATTTGCAATTGGATTGCAAGCAAGTCCAATAGTTCGGGTGTCATAATCCGTCCTCAAGACGAGCAAACATTCCATGCCTCAGCTCACGCCGAGCCTTTTTGTGGAGCAAAACTCCATGATAAGGAGATGGGCGGGTAACGAGGCATAACATAATGAAGGCGTTTACTTGACGCTCTGTTTGAGACACACTGAAATCTTCCAAACCATCAGTATCAAAGTCTTGAACTTAGCAACGGTAGATGTCCCGGGTGTGATTATA
>CAVHYP010000038.1:0-7657 GCA_963640465.1 Bacteroidaceae bacterium
ACCCGGCACAGATAGGCTTCCGTCTCTGCATAGACGAGAATTGGAGACAACAATTAAAGGATATGGATGCTGCAGAAGAAGAGGGTATATAATATAGCCCTCTGTTTCACAAACAACTGCTTAAACACTCACTGTAATGGGACTATCGGACCTTCTCAAGCATGTGCTCAACTCATCTCAGACCCTGTCTGACCTGCAAGGGATTGAGCCAAAGGCGAACGACCCATGGACATAGAATAAAAAGCGGAGGGTCGATGCCGACTCTCAGTTTTTTATTAGCTATTCCCATACCTTTGCGCTAGAATAGCCGCACCCTAAGTGAGTATGAATGATACCCTTAAAAAGTAACACACAATGAAGTACCTCTCATATCTGTTTCTTAGCTTCCTGCTGTGTACCCCTTGTATGGCACAGAACTGGGGAGCAATCGGGAAGAAAGTCCTGAAGGCGGCAAAATCCACCCTTGTGGACAATAAAACCAAGAGCGTGACGTTTGAATCGCTCCCCACTACCCTCGACGAACTGAAGGCCATGCCTGGCGCCGATCTCACCGACGAGTATACCGTAGCGGCACTTGCCGTGGCTGTGCTGTGTAACTACGAGAACGACTCCGCCGAGACGTTCAGCATGATGGACTACCTCCGTGGGCCGGTGCCCCTTGACGTAAAAGACCAGCGGTTCATCCGCAACCATCTGGAGGGCCATGGCTACATCGCCCGTTCGTATCTGAAAGGTGCCACGCCCGACAACAACTACACGCCCGCCACGCCTTACGTCGTGCAGATAACCGAGAACAGCTACTCACACTCAGAGAAAGGCTATGTGAAGCTGTTCATACTGACCTCCGGAGCTGACAGCCCACGGCCCATCACTCTCCGTCAGAAGGCAAGCACGGGACAGTGGTTCGTGTATCGGATGTCTCTCCTCACCGATGTGCGCCATCCAAAGGAGGCCGACCCCTGGTCGTAAATACTTAAACATTTAATTTAGACTATACTTTTAAAAATATCAGGCAATGAAACACCTCTCATACTTTGTCCTTGCTTCCATTTTGTGCATTCCTTGTATGGCACAGAACTGGGGCTCGATCGTGAAGAAAGGCTTAAAGGCTACCGTACAACAGCTGCAGACAAAGCAGACTCAGAAAGCTGCCAATCAGAATCAAGCGGCAACTGAGACGACTGCCCAATCTCAAACAGAGCAGAGTGCTCCCGTAGCTACAGATGACGTAATCACGATATCCGTCAATGGGGTATCGTTCGAAATGGTGAAAGTGGAAGCCGGCACATTCACCATGGGTGCTACGCCGGAGATGGAAGCACCTGTCAATGAGTTTTATGACGCAGAAAGGCCGGTCCATCAGGTGACGCTTACCAAAGACTACTATATGGGCAAGACCGAGGTGACGCAGGCTCTTTGGACAGCCGTAATGGGCAACAACCCTTCTGGGAACAAAGGCGACAGAAAGCCTGTGGACCAAGTGTCATGGAACGATTGCCAAACTTTCATCAAAAAGCTTAACGCTGCAACAGGCAAGAACTTTCGCCTGCCTACCGACGCAGAGTGGGAATTTGCCGCACGTGGAGGAAACAGAACCCGGCAGTATAAATACAGTGGCAACAATACCATAGATCTCGTCGCTTGGTATGGTGACAACAGTGGCCATGTGACGCATGATGTTGCGGCTAAGATGCCGAACGAACTCGGCATCTATGACATGTGTGGAAATGTGAGTGAATGGTGTTATGATGGGCTCGATGAATACACAGACTCTCCGCAGACCGATCCAATAGGAGCTTGGAGCGGGAGTGAACGCGCATATCGTGGAAGCAGCTGTACTTGGTCTGCTAATAGCTGCCGCATTTCGTTCAGGGACTGTTTGCCAAGTACAGCAAGAGGTGAGGCTCACGGTCTCCGTCTCGCCATCACTGCCGACAGTGCGCCGTCTGCAAAGCAGACTGCATCAAAAGCCCGTGGGGCTAACGAACTGTCGTATTCCAATGGCGTGCTGACAGTAAAAGGCATCCGTTACGAGATGGCGAAGGTCGAACCGGGTACATTCACCATGGGGGCAATGGCTGGAGACGCCGATGCTTACGGCGAGGAAAAGCCGGCACATAAGGTGACTCTGACCAAAGGTTACTATATAGGCAAGACTGAAGTGACACAGGCATTGTGGACAGCAGTGATGGGCGACAATCCATCGTTCAACACTGGTAACAACTTGCCAGTAGATCAAGTGTCATGGAATGATTGCCAGAAATTCCTGTCCAAGCTCAATGCTGTAACGGGCAAGAAATTCCGCTTGCCCACAGAGGCGGAATGGGAGTTTGCTGCTCGTGGAGGCAACAGCTCCAAGCACTTCATGTATAGCGGCAGCAACAATATAGATGGTGTGGCTTGGTATGAAGAAAACAGCAATAGTACCACACACGACGTAGCGACCAAGCAGCCCAACGAGCTTGGCATCTACGACATGACAGGAAATGTCTGGGAATGGTGCCAAGACTGGGACGGATACTACAGCAGCAATGCGCAGACTAATCCCACAGGTCCTGCGAGTGGAGAATATCGCGTGCACCGTGGTGGAGGCTATAGCTTTCCTGGTTCGGGCTGTCGCATTTCGACTCGCCTGAGTTCCATCCCCGACGAGGGTCTCGCATATATTGGCCTCCGCCTCGTACTCTCCGAATAAGTATTGACATTTTAATTTAGATGACAATTATGAAGAAAACACTGATAGCATTAGCGGCTGCTTGCATCCTCATGGCATGTGGCAATGGCAAGAAAGCGAATCAGCAGGCTGCCGACAGTACAGCAGTAACTGCAGTTGAAGAACAGATTGTACCCGATGTGCCTAAAGATACGTTTGTCTTTGAGAACGACATCAGCAAATTCGACCATGGTACGGGTGTGTTAACGGTAAAAGGTGTTCACTACGATATGGCATACGTCACTTGCGGTACGTTTACCATGGGTGCCGCTGCCGATGATGCTGACGCAAGAGAAGATGAGAGGCCGTCCCATAAGGTGACGATTACCCACGACTACTATATAGGCAAGACAGAGGTGACTGTGGGCTTTTGGAAAGCTGTGATGGGCAGCAATCCTCCGGGCAACCTGGAACTTCCGGACAACTGCCCTGTGCAGAATGTGTCGTGGGAACAATGCCAGGAGTTCGCCGGTGCCTTATTCCATCTACAGCAATGTGGTGAACTCGAGGATTGGAACCTTCCTACAGAAGCCGAATGGGAGTTTGCTGCCAGAGGTGGCAACAAGTCCAAGGGCTACAAGTATAGTGGCAGCAACAATCTGGACGACGTGGCTTGGTACACGAAAAACTTCTATAATCATGATGAAGATGCATTCCAAGGTGATTATCCTCAGGTCGCACTCAAGAAGCCCAATGAACTTGGCATCTACGACATGAGCGGTAGTGTGGACGAATGGTGCTTGGACCAGTATGGAGCATACACCGACGAGGCACAGGAAGACCCGCGTTTTTTGGACCTTGAAGCGGCTGATATCTGTGTTTTGCGTGGTGGCAATCATCTTAGCGAAGCTGGATCTTGTCGGGTCACGGCCCGTTCCTCAAGAATGGCGACAGAGGAATCTAATCCTTTAACCGGTTTCCGCCTTGTCTACAGGTACTACAGACAAGACGACTGCGAGGACGAATGGTGACATTAATCAATCGGAATTGAAACCTACACAATTCCAAACAATAAAGTCAAACGTATGAAGAAAATATTTATAGCGCTGTTTGCTGCTTGCACCCTCATGGCATGTGGCAATGGCAAGACAACAAAGCAACAGACCGCCGACAGCACGGCAGTCGAAACAGAGGATCAAACGACGGCAGAGGAAGAGGAGATGGCTGAGGAACAGTCGGATTCATTACTTGTGACGTTTTACACCGGTGATGAAGAGTGGCTAAGCTCACCCTATCCCGCCATAGATATGGAAGACCCGTATCATGGCATGGAACTTATGTACCAGTTTGTGAAGGTAGAAGCCGGAACCTTCACCATGGGTGCGACACCTGAGATGGAGAACCCCAATGCCGACGAACAGCCTGCCCACCAGGTCACGATCTCGAAAGACTTCTACATAGGAGAAACTGAAGTGCCCCAACGCGTATGGATAGCCGTGATGGGCTACAATCCGTCGGAGTTCAAGGACGTCCCGGACGATAGACACGACTTCGAAAACAGACCGGTGGAACGGGTGACATGGAAAGAAGTCCATACCTTCATCGCAAGGCTCAATAAGGCTACAGGCAAGAAGTTCCGCTTGCCCACAGAGGCAGAATGGGAATTTGCGGCACGGGGCGGAAACAAGTCGAAGCACTACCAATACAGTGGAGGCAACGTTTCCTATAAAGTGGCACGGTATGACTGGGAAGATGACTCTGATGATGTGGACAATCGTATGTTTAGGAATGTGGGAACGATGGAACCGAATGAACTGGGACTCTACGACATGAGCGGCAACGTATGGGAATGGTGCTCCGACTGGTATGGTCCCTACAGCAGCGAGGCGCAGACCGACCCCAAAGGCCCTGCGACGGGAGAATACCGTGTTGTTCGTAGCGGCGGCACCACTGAGCACGACTGCCGCAACTCAGCCCGCATGCAAGGCAACCCCGAACTGGGAGGTGCCGACGTTGCCGGCATTGGCTTCCGTCTGGCTCTTTCCGAATGGCGATAATATAAAGCTTGACAATAGGAGCCAGCTTTCAGAGAAAGCTGGCTCCTATTCCAGCTCTCTGTTCTGCACACCCATCCGGATGAATTAGCGAATATTAGCTTTGCGCAAATTACAGTGTAATCCACTCTCAATGTACACGCATAAACTCATAGATTTGCAGTACATCCTGGGAGTCGACTGTCTCGTCCCGGTTCACGTCCTCGACTGTATCGGCACTGACACCAGCTGCTGACGACATGAAGCGATAGACGGCAAGCACGTCCTGGGAATCGACTGTCCCGTCCTGATTCACGTCCTCTGCCTCGTACTTCACTACAGGTACCAACTCGAACGGATACTCGGTGAGGGCATCGGAACCACCAAACGTGATGGCACCAGAGGTATTGACTATCCAATAGGTTCCGTCGTTATTGTAGAAATTCACATAATCGGTACCTGCAGCCTTCGTGATACGATGAGGACGGAATGTGCGCTTGATCATCGAACCGGCTGCTGTGAGATAGAGACTGTCGCTGACGGACATGAAGTCGTAGCGGGCTGCAGTGGTACGGTTGATGTGCCAAATCTGGGTGGCTGACGGAGATGTTTTGGTTCCGATGAATGTCTTGAAGACTGGAGCTGCAACAGTGCTGTCGGCATTCTCATTGGTGAGATAAGTGCCGCTGTTGCGGTGACGGATATAGTAGTCACCGGGCTCAATCAGCTCATCGGACTTGGGATGGACAAATATGCTGAAGTCAACGGTGGCGAGGACTTCACCGCCAATCAAATACTGGAGTTGCGGGAACACGCTTTCTTCGATGGAGGGGAGTGTAAGGGATTGTTCTGTCGACACCTTCTCACCATTGACGGTCCACACGAAGTCGCCGCATGCCTGTGTTCCAACCGGAGACGGGCTAAGCACAACACTGTCGCCCGACTGCACGACTTTTGAACTGGTATTGGAGTAGGTTGTGCTTTCTACCACGATATTGGGAATCACGTTCTGCACGTTCAGGTGGAATGTAGCCATGGACTGGGTGCCTGCCTGATTGGTGAAGATGACACTGATGTCACGGCTTGTAGTAATGGACGGAATGGTGATGGTGGACGAGGTCTGTCCGTTGTCCCAAAGTAGGGATCCCCAACCGCCGGTGCCGTCAGCATAGAGGGTGACGGTACTTCCATAGTTGACGTTGGCTGATGTAGCGCTGACTCCGTTGATAGACTGATTGATAGTGGACGGAACGTTATCGCCCTGCACTGCAATGGAGAATACTTGTTCGCTCTTCACTCCACGGTCGTTGGTATAGGTGACACGGTAGACTCGGGACTTGTCGGCAGTGACGGTGATGTTGCGTGTGGTTTCACCTGTTTCCCACTGCCACAGTCCGGTGTCGATGACTGAATCTGGTATTTGCGGCTGAAGGGTGATAACCGTTCCGGCTGCGAATCCAGGGTTGACAGTTGAGGAGAATGTATTGACGAGTCCACCCAATTCATTGTGGTCGATGGTCTTTCCGTTGTATGTAATCTTTCCGGACATCTCGGTCGGCACCCTGCTGGCTGGAGCAAGTCCGTCGTAGGTGTTCATGAGAACGGAATAGCCAAGATGGTCGTAGCCACCGCTCGTGGCGCCCAGGCCTCCAGCATCGATTCCCATCTGCTCGTATGCCTTCTTGGAGAACGGCATCTTAACGCCCTTGATGCCTTCGTAGTGTCCAATCACCGTACCCCAGTAATTGCGCATCTGAGCACCCAAGGCTGGTCCGGTCATAGTCCAGCAACGGCTATCAGTATAGTAGATTCCATTAGTACCATATTTATAGTTGGTCCAGGGCAGTCCCTGCACGCTCTGTGTCTGGGCTGCTATGTATTCGATTCCGGCTGCAAGGCGGTGATCCATATAGGCAAAGAGGTCGTCGCCTTGGTTCCATACCTGATGAGCTATATCGACAGCCAGTCCGGCTGCCATTGCAGCATGTCCGGTGTCGCGTCCGCTCTCGTTCATCTGTCCGAGCTTTCCGTAGGCTCCGGTCTCCAGGTCGGACTCGGATGTGGTCACGATGAGGTTGCCCCAAAACTCGGTCAGTCCATCATTGAGTATCGGGTCGGAAGTACGCGGGTCAGTGAATGTGCCTACTTGGTCGTACTTGATGAACGAAAGTCCCTGATTATAGATGAAGACATCATCACAAAGCACTCCGATACTCAGCACTGCAAGTGCATTGCACAGTCCCCAGTTCGACCAATAGTGTCCGGGCGCCTGCCACCACTTGCCAGTGTTTGCCCATGTGCCGTTTCTTCCACGGAGGAATCCTATGCATTTGGGATACCACACATCGAGCATCCAGCGACGGAACGTCTGGAAGTCTTCCTGACTCCATCCTTCATAATCGCGCACAAGTTCGGCTGCCTGCGCAAACTGATAGCCGTAGAGTCCTGCTGCCAGTGCATAGTTGGAATCACCGCTTACATTTTTTGTGGTACGTGCCCAAGCCATGAGCACATCGACCGCATGTTTGGCGTTGGCTTCTGTCCCTTCAATCTTCCAGCGCAGAGCATTCTGATAGGCAATCGTGGCTCCGCGGGCAGCATTGATGTAATTTTGTCCGCTGCTGCCACCTCTGACGATGGTTTCCACGGGCCATGTGGAGCAACCCGACTGTGCGAATTCTGCGGTCTTCAATATCTTGTAGGCTGCGGTCACGGTCTCGTTGCCGTCAGTAAGTTGTTGCTTGATGCGATCGAAGTCTGCCTGTGTGTGGAGTCCTCCCGGATGCTTGAATCCGCGGTTGACGTCATAAGAACTGACCACATTGGAGGTGTCGAACAGTATGCCTTTCGTGGCAATGAACTTGGTCTTTGCCTCTGCCAGGGCTGTCTTGTATTCATCGACGATCGTTTGGTTTGCCTTATTCTCGCTGATGAGGTATTCAGCCATGTTGATCGCATCCTGGAATTCGAG
>CAVHYP010000038.1:7667-26132 GCA_963640465.1 Bacteroidaceae bacterium
TCGAGAGTTGCTGATGGCGGATAGTTGTTGAGGTTAAGTCCCAGCAAGTAGGTCTTGGCACTGTTGACAGCTGTCTGCAAGGCAGTGAAGTCGCCGTCGCCTCCATATCGGTACTCATACTCAAGACTGTCGGTGAAGGCAGCAAGGGACTTTACGCTGTCGAGAGTCAAAGCTCCGTCGTAGATGCAGAAGTCGTAGACCATAGTGCCGTTGAGATAGCTGTCGGCGCTGAACGGTGGACGGCCTATCCAGTTGTAGTAAACAGAAGCTGAAGCGAAGTTCTCGGTGTTCTTCGGCATTGAGGCTGACCCCACCAACTTGCCGTTTATATAGAGTTTGCCGGAAGTACCGTTCTGTACGAATGCCACGTGTTCCCATACTCCGAGGTTGGCAGCACTACTTTTCTCGATTCCGCTCTCATTGCCGTAACCACCCGTAGACGTAGCCACACGCTGGGCATTGAGCCTGTAGGCTGAATACTTGCCCTCCGATGCTGTGCACGCAGCCGATGTGGAGAACGACCAAAGGAAATTGCCCGAACCGGTTATCGTTGCATCTTTGTCGATCCGGTAATACACAGAGACAGTAAATGAGTCAAGGGACTTGAACAGTTCGCCCGCAGCCTTTCCCATATCGAGATAGCCTGAGCTGTTCCCGAGATTCATCACGTGATACTTGCCCATCTCCAGAACCTTGGCTGACCCACGGAGAGTGGCATTGATGCCTGAGGAGGAAGCGTCGCTCACTGTAGTTCCGCTGACCTCGCTGAAGTCATACTGCAGGATCTTGTTCTGCGCACATGCAAAGCATGCAAAGGATGCAGCACAAACGAATGAAAGTAATCTTTTTACCATAAGTAGTTTTTAAATAGTTTGTCATCACCAGTTTCTTGTAATCAGTGCAACCCTCAGTGTATTCCAGCCGCACAATCTCCTATGAATAATTAGATGCCGCAAATGTACGGATTTTTCCAATATGTACAGCCACAAAGCAAAACAAATTCATCTGAAAGCATAAAAAAGCGAGCAAAACAAGTCTTACGTTTAGCCTCACTTACCAATCAAAGAATGGAGCTGAGAAAAAAATTATTGCAAAATATTTTGCCGCACAAATCCGAATTTCTATATTTGCACGTGAAATCGGAAGTGCAGGACTGCAGGCAGCACCACACAGCCGGAAAACAGACAAAAGAAACAATCTAATCAATAAGTGCTACTATGGAAATTCAAAAGATCATGGCTCAGCTTGAAGCCAAGCATCCAGGAGAGAAGGAATATCTTCAAGCAGTGAAAGAGGTTCTGATGTCAATCGAAGAGGTCTACAATCAGCACCCCGAATTCGAGAAAGCAAAAATCATCGAGCGACTGGTGGAGCCAGAGCGCATCATCACCTTCCGTGTACCTTGGGTAAACGATAAGGGCGAAGTACAGGTGAACCTCGGTTACCGCGTACAGTTCAACAGCGCAATAGGTCCCTACAAGGGCGGACTGCGATTCCACGCCTCAGTGAACCTTAGCATACTGAAGTTCCTCGGCTTCGAACAAACCTTCAAGAATGCGCTGACCACCCTTCCGATGGGCGGAGGCAAGGGAGGATCGGACTTCTCACCACGCGGCAAGAGCGATGCAGAGATCATGCGCTTCTGCCAGGCATTCATGAGCGAACTGTTCAGATATATAGGTCCTGAAACCGACGTGCCGGCAGGCGACATCGGTGTGGGAGCAAGAGAGATAGGATATCTGTTCGGACAATACAAGAAACTCACACGCGACTGGAGCGGAGTGCTCACGGGCAAAGGGTTGGAATACGGCGGTTCACTCGTACGTCCGGAAGCAACCGGATTTGGCGGGCTCTACTTCGTGCACGAGATACTGCAGGACAAGGGCATCGATATCAAGGGCAAGACCGTTGCCATCTCCGGTTTCGGCAATGTGGCATGGGGAGCAGCCACGAAAGCCACACAGTTGGGAGCCAAGGTGGTGACCATCTCAGGACCCGACGGCTACATCTACGACCCCGACGGACTGAACGAAGAGAAGATTGCCTATATGCTCGAACTGCGTGCCAGCGGCAACGACATCTGCTCACCTTATGCAGAGAAGTTCCCGGGCAGCAAGTTCATTGCCGACAAGCGTCCATGGGAAGTGAAATGCGACATTGCACTGCCGTGCGCCACACAAAATGAGCTCAACGGCGAAGATGCCCTACACCTTATTAATAACGGAGTGACCTGCGTGGGCGAGATAAGCAACATGGGATGCACACCAGAGGCAATCAACCTGTTTATTGAACACAAGATGCTCTATGCCCCAGGCAAGGCAGTAAATGCCGGCGGTGTTGCCACTTCCGGACTGGAGATGAGCCAGAACGCAATGCACCTGAGCTGGAGTGCCAAGGAAGTGGACGAGAAACTGCATCAAATCATGCACGGCATCCACGAACAATGTCTGAAGTACGGGAAAGAACCCGACGGCTACGTCAACTACGTGAAGGGAGCCAACATCGCAGGCTTCATGAAGGTGGCAAAAGCAATGATGGCACAAGGAATCGTGTAAACCAAACAAAAATAAGGTATTCTAGGTTCAGCAAGGCCAAATGCCCAATGTTCTTAGCAAAGGCTTGAGCACTTGGTAACCCCACCCTGCAGACACTTCGGTGCTGCAGGGTTTCTTGCATTCTGGTTTCATTGCCTGGACCATGTCAAACCTTCATAAAGAACACATGAAACACGACACCAGTCTGACTGCCGCCAAACGGGTGCATGAAGGTCCACACCGAGCACAAAAAAAACAGAAGCTGCATCATGCAGCCTCTGCCTGTTTCTGAACAAAGTCCCCAGTTGTCGGTTAGTCTATCTTTGACTCCTCACTGAAGTACTTATTGATTACAACGTGAGCAATGATACCCACAGTCATAAGAATGAAACTGCCAGTCGTATACCAGTTCTGGTCACACAAGTCCTGCATTGCAGGCACAAACATGGCAAGAATCATCAACAAGCCACCGAGCAATACGAGGATTGCTCCCACATAGTTCTTTAAGTCTTTACCCATTTTATATTTAGCTTTTTTCGTTTACATCGATTTCAAGGGACAAAGTAAGCGAAAAAAAACCAATCAGTCACCATGAAAGGACAATTATTTTTGTTTAGACGTAGTTTTTTTCGAAAAAAAGCCCTCAATCGATTGTCCATCCATTTATTTTCACTAACTTTGCACCCGCTTTAAGCACTAGTATATCAATTTATAAACAAAAGAACAATTTATGAATCAGTACGAAACCGTTTTCATTTTAACTCCCGTTTTGTCTGACCAACAGATGAAGGAAGCGGTAGAGAAGTATCAGACTTTCCTCACTGACAATGGCGCTGAGATCATCAATGTAGAGAATTGGGGTCTCAAGAAGCTCGCCTACAACGTTGAGAAGAAGTCAACTGGATTCTACTCTATGATTGAGTTCAAGGCAGAACCAGCTCTTATTGCAAATTTCGAGTTACAGATGCGCCGTGACGAACGTGTGCTCCGTTATCTCACAGTAAAGAACGAGAAGTACGCTGCTCAGTATGCAGAGAAGCGTCGTAACGCTAAAAAAGAGGAGGCATAATTATGGCAGCACAGACAAATCAGGAAGTACGCTTCCTTACTCCACAGACAGTGGACGTAAAGAAAAAGAAATATTGTCGTTTCAAGAAGAGCGGTATCAAGTATATCGACTACAAAGACTCTAATTTCTTGAAGAAATTCCTCAACGAACAAGGAAAAATCCTTCCACGCCGCATCACTGGTAACTCACTAAAGTACCAGCGCCGCGTGGCACAGGCAGTAAAGCGCGCACGTCATCTTGCTTTGCTTCCATTCGTTACAGACTTATTGAACAACAAAAACTAAGGAGGTGAGACAATGAAAATTATATTGAAGAAAGACGTTCTTGGCTTAGGCTACAAGGACGAAGTCCACACAGTGAAGGACGGATATGGTCGCAATTATCTACTTCCTCAGCGCCTTGCAGTGATTGCAACCGACAAGGCACTTAAGGCTCTCAATGAGGAACTCAAGCAACGCGCCCACAAGCTTGCTAAGATCAAGGCTGAAGCTGAGGAGCAGGCAAAGAAGTTTGAAGGCGTAACCCTTGCAATCGAAGCAAAGGTTTCTGACGGACAGAACATCTATGGTTCAGTTGGTGCAGCACAGATCGTTGAGGCACTTGCACAGAAAGGCATTGAACTCGATACAAAGAAGATTACAAGCAAGGCTGTCAAGGTTCTTGGTCAGCACACAGCTACAATCCAGCTCCACAGAGAAGTCGTTGTAGAACTCCCATTCGAGGTAGTGCCAGACGAAAGCTCAAAGAAGGCAATCGACGAAGTTGCAGCCCAGAAGAAAGCCGACAAGGCAGCAAAGGAAACTGAGGCAGAAACTCTGGCAGAAGAAGCTGAAACTCCAGCAGAGGAAGCACCAGCTGCTGAATAAGCAAATTCAAAAGGACAAATATAAAGAGAGGCTCTCGCAGAGATGTCTCTCTTTTTTCAGTGTCAATTCCAACAATTCCTGCAATACATCCAAGACCATAACACGCATCAGACAATAGACCACAGATTGGGTCCCAACACAAACATTGAGAATCAATTATACTAAATGTAGGACTTTCGTTATACCAAATATAGGGATTTCATTATACCAAATGCAGGAAACAGACATACAAGCCGCAGGGCATCAGAGTACAACCTGCAGATTTTCATCGTACTGCCCACAAGTTTCCATAGTTCTACTCATAGGTTTTCACCGTGCAACCCACAAGTTCACATAGGTCAATCCATAGGCAAACAACCATACAGTTTGCAAGAGCGCAACAAAGTCAGCGGTTCTTGATAAGCATAATCATAGCGAGCGAGAAGACAAAGAAGATGAATTTGGGATTACCGTTCTGACTTATATCCCGGTAGCAACGCTGCAACTGCTCCATAATGCCTATAACATTGTTCTCATTGATGAATGGGGCAAACTTCACGGCAAACTCAGCCTCATCTGCACTCATGTAGTTAAGGTCGGGATTGTGGAAGTTGGAGATGAAGTTCTCGCGTACCAGGCGCTGGCAATAGCCGAGAAAACGCTTCTGCCTCTCACGTCCCATTCCAGCCACCTCATCGCTCCACTGCTTCATTTCTTTCACCTTACGGGCATAGCTGAGACGCATCAGTTGTTTGAAGAGTTCAAGGAATTCGCTTTGTTCCGAGTCATCCATTATCTGGCGTATCGCAACACACATGTTGCCATACGACGTACGGGCTATGCCTTTCGCCATGGACGGGTCAACACTGTAACGTTGCACCAATGTAACCTCGATGTCTTCCTGGTGAAGTTTGGGAACCATTATCGTCTGGCAGCGGCTGCAGACAGTATCGAGCAGAAGTTCAGGATGTTCACTGACAAGAATGAACTTCGTCATTGATGGAGGTTCTTCAAGTAACTTAAGGAGTTTGTTGGCACATTCCTGATTCATCTTCTCTGGCAGCCATATAATAGATATCTTGTATCCACCCTGATTGGATTTCAGACTGAGTTTCTTCAGCAGCGCATCACTTTCGTCCACATAGATCGTCAGCTGCTGGTTCTCCGCCCCAATGGCATTCATCCACTCGCTGTAGCCGAAGTAAGGGTTTTGCGTCACCATGCCTCTCCATTGCTTGAAGAACAAATCACACGGCGTAGGCTTTCCCGACTCCTTCTTGAATACGGGGAAAGAGAAGTACAAGTCAGGATGCTGGAGTTTTGCAACCATACTGGATTTGCTCAACAAACGGTCGGCAATGGCAAGCGCAATGGCAAAACCGCCATTACCCTCCGGACCTGCCAGTAACAATGCATGAGGAAGTTTGCCAGCTTCAATCTCCTTGAGCAGCCTCTGTTTCACTTCCTCTTGTCCTATTACATCCTCGAACGTCATAATCTCTTCAGAATTTCTTTAATGCTATCAACGGCAGACACAGTATAGAAATGCAGACGTGGAGCGCCTTTCTCAAGCAACTCCTTGCACTGGGCAACGCCCCATTCAATGCCAAGCTGCACAACCTCTTCATTGGTCTTGAGTTTCAGTGCCTCACTTGCCAGTTCCTCGGGAATATCTACATGGAAGGTCTTTGGCACCACCGTCAGTTGGTTCAGTTTGGTCAAAGGCTTGATTCCCGGAATGATTGGGATAGTGATACCCATCTTGCGTGCACGTTCCACATACTCAAAGTATTTCGTATTGTCGTAGAACAACTGTGTGACAGCATACTTTGCACCCAAGTCCTGCTTCATTTTCAGTATCTGCAAGTCAAACTCGAGGTTTGGCGCCTCATCGTGTTTCTCGGGATAGCAAGCCACTCCATAGTCAAACGGAGTTCCCGGCATCTTTATATCGGACCCGTCGCGGAACTTACCGGCATTGAACATATTCACTTGTTCAATAAGGTCTGTAGTATGATTTGGGCCATCCGGTTCGGGGCGGAAACGTGCATCGTCCTTTGCTTTGTCGCCGCGCAACAGCAGTATGTCCTTTATACCAAGGAATTGCAGGTCGAGCAGCATGTATTCGATATCGTCACCCGTACAACCGGAGCACACCACATGGGGCACAACCTTCAGATTGTATTTCTGCATGATGGCACTGGCAACGGCTATCGTGCCAGGACGACGGCGCAAACGATGTCTCTCATACGAGCCATCCGCACGTTCTGTGTAAACGAATTCACTTCTGTGTGTTGTTATATTTATCAGTTCCGGTCCGAAATCCCTCAGTGTATCAATTGTTTTGAAGAGATTCGCCGTTCCCGTTCCTTTCAATGGAGGTAATACTTCAAATGAAAACATATCAATTCTGTTCGATTTTGTATGCAAAGGTAGTCAAAAACGGAGACATACAAAAGAAAATGCACGGGTTTCGCAAAGAAAAGCAGAGATAAGGGTTCTCATTCATGAATATTTTCGTACCTTTGCACTCGCTTTAGCGAAGCCGCTGTCTGTGGAAGTGTAACAAGAGAATGCTTCGTTGGAACATTAACCCATAAAAAATTACAACAAAATGGATTTGATTAAGATTGCCGAAGAGGCATTTGCTACGGGCAAGGAGTTCCCTAAGTTCAAAGCAGGTGATACAATCACAGTTGCTTACAAGATCATCGAAGGTTCGAAGGAACGTATTCAGATGTATCGTGGTGTTGTCATCAAGATTACAGGTGAAGGCACAAAGAAGCGTTTCACTGTACGCAAGATGTCTGGAACAGTTGGTGTTGAGCGTATCTTCCCAATTGAGTCACCAAACATCGACAGTATCACTGTCAACAAAGTTGGTAAAGTTCGCCGTGCAAAACTCTACTATCTTCGTAACCTTACTGGTAAGAAGGCTCGTATCAAAGAGAAATTGGTACGCAAGAACGAAGCAGAATAAAGGTTTCGCATTGCAAGAACAAAAAAACAGGAGACAGCACCAGTTGCTTGCCTCCTGTTTTTGTATTCGTTTGTTCCTATATGCCGCACCAGCACGTCCTCATCAGCACCATACTTCGTATTGCTTCATACAACCGGTTGTCGAGCCCGATACAACCGGTCGCACAAGCCGATACAACCGGTTGTGTTAGCCCATACGAGCAATCGTGTTAGCCCATACGAGCGGTCACATAAATCGGATCCATCAATGGCCCGTTGTGCCGGCAGCAAAGCATGAATCCGTACTTATCACTCACTGAATCTACTACCACTCTTGACTACCCTACCAGTCTTCACGCTGTCGGCCGCAGCCCCATCGGAACGAGTCTTGGCATAATTGTAATAATAGTAGTAGTCATAGCCATTGTCATAGTCTATGTAATTGTCCCACGTGAAGTCACGAAGTTTGTCGAGCACAATACGCGTGTTTCCAATCATACCACCCAAATGATTGCGGTCGATATAATAATCGTAGATCACACAGTCGAGCTCGTCTGCATAGTCATAGTCCATGTAGATGTTGCCGTCCCTCACACTCCAACGGAAGGAGAAGCTGCGCCATTCATACGGTCCACGGTTGTAGAAATCCACCTGGTCGCCATAGCCACTCGTGAGTGTTGTGCGCACAAACCGGATATTGGTGTATTGGGCGTCGTATTCCATACTATATGGGCCATACTTGTCTGCGCCTTCATACACATAATACATTCCCATGTCACCGTCCCATTCCCCTTCAAGACGATAGGCGATTTCAGTGTCTTCGTCACACGACATGCAAACCATTGCAGTCAGGGCAATCAACAGAGCTGTTATCTTCTTCATAAGCGTAAATAATTTTGAGTTTACATTATGTTCACATGGCAAAGGTAATACTTTTTGGATTCATACAGATAGGGAAAGGCATATTTCTATGAGGAAAAATCCTTTGGACAGCCAAAGGACACAGCACAAGACGCATCACGAAACGACACGCTGTCCCAATATCTTTGCAAGTTTCTTCTTGATGCCCATCAACCGCATCTGCTCCTGGAGCAAACCAGTAAGTTTCTCGCTGTCATTGGCAATGGACGGGTCTGCCAACTGCTTGACAATTTCATTCACTGCATTTGCAACAACCACATTCTTGTATTCCACAAGCATTTTGCTGATATCCGAAGCCACAACAGTGTCTGCCTTGCCCTCTTCTTTGTGGGAAAGCATGTAACGGTCGCTCAGCAAACGGAATGCCTCATGACTGAACTCCTCATCGGAGCTGTTGAGGAAAAACTGACTGACACTGAATCCATCCTGTTGTTCTGCATTAGTTACGGCATCAAGCATTTGGGCATAGAGCGGAGTACGGAACGTCAATCCGTCCACCTTCAGTTCGTTTGCAATATAATCGATTATGGAAACAGTCTGTTCGTTGCTCTGTCCTCCATTGAACGCAAGCATCTGCTCACCGCTACGCACAATTGTCTGCATTATGATTTGTTCCATCTGTTGAAACCTGCGTACCTCTTCTGTCTGGGTCGACTCCACAAGCATAGCTGTCTGCTCCGGTTCGGCAGAAGCACTGGCAGCGGTCGCATCATCCTGTTCTGCACTTTCATCAGGAGCAGTCCCATTCAAGAACTGCTTGCGCTGTTCTTCGCGTTCTTTCTCCACCTGGCGTTGCTCTGCATTATACTCACGCCTTTTCTTTATCTGGCGCAGCAACAGTCTCTCGTCGACTTTCAGCATCTCGCTGCAACGATGTACATACACCGAACGCTCGATCTCCTCCGGTACAACGGCAATCGACTCCACGATACTGCGTATCAGGTCCGACATCTTACTCGGGTCGTTTTTTGCCTCAGCCATCAGCAAATTGGTCTTGAACGTGATGAAATCCACCTGGTGAGTATTCACATACTCCTTGAACTCAGCCGCAGTATGCTTGCGAGCAAAGGAGTCGGGGTCATCATTATCGGGCAACAACAGTATCTTGATGCGCATGCCACGGGAAAGAAGTATGTCGGTGCCTCGCAAGGCAGCTTTCTGCCCTGCGGCATCTCCGTCATAAAGAAGCGTGATGTTGTTGGTGAAACGGCGAAGGATGTTTGCCTGATCCACGCTCAAGGCTGTGCCCGAGTTGGCAACCACATTCTCTATTCCACACTGATGCATGGAAATAACATCGGTGTATCCCTCCACCATGAACACATTGTCACACTTGGATATTTCCTTCTTTGCCTGGTAAAGTCCGTAGAGTTCCTTTGCCTTATGGTAAATCTCCGATTCCGACGAGTTGATGTATTTCTGAACCACGCCCTTGGTTCTCGAATCAAGGACGCGTCCTCCGAAACCTACTATCTTGCCAGTAATGCCAAACCACGGGAAGATTACCCTGCCATGATATTTGTCGTAGTACGTTCCGTTGTCTTTCTTTATCACAAGCCCTGTCTTGACCAGATACTCCTCTTTATATCCTTCTTTCAGTGCAGCCTTAGCCATGGCATCACTTGCCGTAGGGGAAAATCCCAAACGGAACTTCTCGATGATGTCATCACGGAATCCTCTGCTACGGAAATAGACCTGTCCTATGGACTTGCCTTCATCGGTATTCAACAGAACGTCATGGAAGTAATTGCTTGCCCATTCATTGACCACGAACATGCTTTCGCGTTCGCTCTGCGTTCTCCTCTCCTCATCGGTCATCTCACGTTCCTCAACCTCAATGCCATATCTGCCTGCAAGGAACTTGAGGGCTTCGTAGTAGTTGAGCTGTTCAATCTTCATGATGAAATGCACCACGTCACCTCCCTCGCCACAGGCAAAGCACTTGCATATACCGCGTGAAGGGGAAACATAGAATGAAGGCGTTGAATCGTCATGGAAAGGACACAATCCGCGATAGCTGGAACCTGCACGGCGAAGCGTCACATACTTGGAAACAATATCCTCAATATGTGCAGCGTTCCTGATACGTTCGATTGTAGACGGGGAAATCAATGATAGAAAAATGGTTTATCGATGGTTTATACTTGCGTAGAACTCATTGCGCTTATTCACATCCTCAAACTCACCCTTGAAGTCGGAAGTGACAGTGACCGATCCTTGTTTCTCAACACCACGCATCTGCATGCACATGTGTTGAGCCTCGACCACTACCATCACCCCACGTGGATTGAGTGCATCCTGGATACACTGACACAATTCGCGAGTGAATCTCTCCTGCACCTGCAGGCGATGTGACAATATATCCACCACACGCGGAATCTTGCTCAGACCCACAATCGATCCATTGGGGATGTAAGCCACATGCACACATCCAAAGAACGGCAACATATGGTGCTCGCACAGCGAATAGAACTCAATATCCTTGACTGTCACAACATTTGAGAATTCCTCCTTAAACTTCGCTGAATTCAACACAGCGATAGGATCGTGGTGATAGCCGTCGGTCAGTTGGAGCATGCATTTGGCGACCCTCTCCGGTGTTTTCAACAGCCCTTCACGATGCACATCCTCACCCAACACATTCAATGTTGCTTCAACCAACTTTCCCAACTCCTCGACTTGAGTCTGTTTGTCTCCAAATGAAATATTAAACATAGTTACACGTCAAAAAGTTACAGATTGCTTCATTGTCTCTCACCAATCGGCACATAGATTTCGCTCTTGACGACCATTGCACCGTCAATGCCCTTGGCTTTTATCTTATGCATGTACGCTGAAGCATCTTCATAATTAGTAAAGTCTCCAATACGGCATCTCCAATGAAGCGACTCGAATGAAGTGTATGCCCGCAACTCGGGAAACATATTGGTCACTTTCGTTCCCATCCTCTGGGCCTTGGATTGGTCTGCCCTCTGGTTGCCGCCGAAATAGACCTGCACTCGATAGCCGCGCATCTTCTGATGCATTCCGGACTCCTTGCCCTTGATTTCATCAGCATCCTGTCTGACCTTCGATTCTGTGGTCAAAGCATTCACCTTGGAGGTAGTTGCCAACGAACTTGGTACAACCTCTACTCCATTGATGATGTCAGTCAGTCTGGAGTCCTGTTCTACCTTAATGTCACCCTGTCCATCGACGTGAGCCTCCAGTTGGCCAATAAAACCAGTTTGAGCCCTCATGGAAGCACTGGCTACCATGAAGGCCAAAACTGCGAGTGGCAATACTTTCATCAGAAATGTATTTTTACTGAAACAATAGTTTGTCTTCTTATTTCCAAGCGTCAATGATGCCCTTAAAGTCGGCTGCCTTAAGAGAAGCGCCACCGATAAGACCACCATCAATGTCTTTCTTTGCGAAGAGTTCAGGAGCGTTTGAAGCCTTGCAAGAGCCACCGTAAAGGATTGATGTGTTCTCTGCTACTTCATTGCCATACTTCTCTGCAACGATGCTGCGGATGTAAGCATGGATTTCCTCTGCCTGGTCTGAAGTGGCAGTCTTGCCTGTTCCGATTGCCCAGATTGGCTCGTATGCAATCACAATCTTTGAGAAGTCTTCTGCTGAAAGATGGAACACGCTTCCTTCGAGTTCTGCCTTTACAACTGCGTTCTGCTCGTTTGCTTCACGCTGTGCAAGACTCTCACCGATACAGAAGATAATCTTCAGTCCGTTTGCAAGAGCGAGGTCTACCTTTTCCTTGAGAATCTCTGGAGTCTCGTGATAGTACTCACGACGCTCTGAGTGACCGAGGATTACATATTCTGCGCCTGTAGACTTAACCATCTCTGCGCTTACTTCACCAGTGAAAGCGCCTGAAGCCTTGTCTGCGCAGTTCTCTGCTCCAAGACCGATAACGGTGTGGTCGATTATGTTTGAAACGGTTGCAAGATGAATGAACGGTGTGCAGATAACTACATCACAATTAGGTTTCTCAGCCTTAAGAATGTCATTCAGTTCTGTTGCCAAAGCAACACCTTCCTGCAGGTTCTTGTTCATCTTCCAGTTGCCTGCTACGATTTTTTTTCTCATTTTCTTATTCCTTTAATATTAATACTGTGTTATTTATCGTCTATTGTAAGTGTATGTATCTCATCTGTGGCGGGGAAGTTCCAACTACTCCATTTGCCAACAATCTTGCCGTCCTTCAGCATTATCAGTCCTGGGTTGGACCTCACCATCGTCTGCAATGTCTCCTCGTCAGACGAGTATATTATGTATTCCGCTCCTGTGTAGTCTATCCATCTGTCTTGTGCTGACTGGTCGGATGCTGTCAGACAGTAGAACTCCATATCCTCTGCCTGCGAATAGTCATACAGGTCGTTTATCCTGTCCATGATGCTCTCGTCCGCCCTGCGCAAATCGGGGGCAACAAGCAGGAATATGTAACCGTCGATCTGCAGGATATCGGAAGTGATGTCCACATCGTCTTCCATGATGAAGAGACCCAGCTGTGCATCTTTGTCCCCTCCTCCAACCTGTCGGCTGCGTGTCTCGACATAAGTCCAAGTGGAGTCGGGATCATCATCGTTCATTCCCAGTTCTATTGTCCGTCCGTCCTTCTCAAACACAACTGTGTTCTCAAACTTCGGGCGTTGTCCGTCCGCGCCTTCCACCATTGCCCTCAAGTCTGCCCCCACCTTGTAAGGGCGGGAATCAATCATCGGCAAGGCAT
This sequence comes from Bacteroidaceae bacterium, assembly GCA_963640465.1. Classification (GTDB taxonomy): domain Bacteria; phylum Bacteroidota; class Bacteroidia; order Bacteroidales; family Bacteroidaceae; genus Colivivens. Next base: position 20,724 of record CAVHYP010000038.1, read on the forward strand.
AGATGCAATAAAGCGCATAGACTATTATGCCCAAGCTCAGTATCGTGGACAGGATCCAATAGAACCTCTTGCTTATAATCTGCACCTGTTGGTCGTGCCACCGTGTAATCATAGCTGCAGCGCCGAGCAGTACGATATTCTTCAGCAGGGTCTGTCCGTTGGTAAGGACAATCGCATCACCGAAACAGCCGCAATCTTTCACCGGGTTGGCAATGTAGATATAGACCGTGAAGATGGTCATGAGTGACATGAATGTCAGGGTCAACCTTGACACCCATTTGCGTCTCATACCAAAGAACAGATACAAACCAAGAGTAAATTCAAAGAACGAAAGGGCAATTGCCATCATCACCAGGAACAAGCCTGGTATAGTTGGGAACGACCACGCATTCAGATAGTCTTCTATCTTCAGCACAGTGCCTAACGGATCGTTTGCCTTTACGAATCCGGAAAAGAGGAACGTGGCTGCCAAAAGGAAGCGGCATACATTGACAGCAACAGCTCTCACCACCGTCAGTTTCCTGGTTGCGCTCATTCTCCGAAATCCAGCTTTATCAGTCCGAAGATTGAATAGTTGATCATATCCAAGTAGTTGGCATCAATTCCTTCTGACACCAGCGTCTTACCGTCATGGCCTTCTATCTCCTTTGTCCTGTTCAGTTTTTGGAGTATAAGGTCGGTGTACGAGCTGACACGCATGGAGCGCCAAGCCTCGTCGTAATCGTGGTTTTTCTTGAGCATAAGTTCCAGGGCGGCCTTGGCATACTTGTCGTAGTACGTCATTGCTTCCTCGGCAGTCATGTCAATCTTGTCTACACAACCTTTCTCCAACTGAATCAGTCCCACAATGCCATAATTGACAATAGCCTGAAACTCGGGATAAATTCCCTCGCCAACCAATGTCACGCCCTTGATTTCAAGGCTACGTATGCGCTTTGCCTTTATCAGAATCTGATCTGTAACAGACGAAGGACGCAATATGCGCCACGAAGCGCCGTAGTCGATTAGTTTCTTCGAAAACACGTCGCGGCACTTTGCCACCTCTTCTTCAAACTGTGCTGGAGTATCCATAAACCGTCTATTTATTGGCAAAGGTAAGGCTTTTTATTGTCACGGCAAAATAATAATGCCCAAACTGAATAGTCCGGGCATTAAAATATGGATTGTCGCGGCATTATGCCACACTCAATTGTCAACTATTTACATTTCAGTACTTGTCCTCGAGTGATGTGACTGTTCGGCTTCAGACCGTTCAACTTGCATAGCTGACTCAATGTCAAACCGTGGTTGACCGCAATGCGATAAAGGTTGTCACCATCCTTCACGATGTAGGTTGCCTCGTCGTTCACTGCCTCTGTGTTTGAAGACGAGAGCTTGGTAGATGCAGGAGTCTTGCTTTCCTGCATTGAGGCATTTGCTTGATGCTTCAGGCTTGGCGAGATGAACGAATATTCTTCTACGCCGTCATCCTCAGGCTCTGCTGTCAGTGCACTTGCAACTGCCGTAGTCTTTGAGTTCTGCACTCTGCCAGTGTTCACTACATAGAAATCGCCCACAACGTCCTGTGATTCGAAGTCAAACATCTTGGCAGGGTCGATAGCCTTGCCCAATAGGCGGGTTTCAAAGTGGAGGTGGGAACCAGAAGAACGGCCTGTGCTACCGCCAAGTCCTATTGGCTGTCCTGCACGCACAATCTGGTCTTCCCTTACGAGCTGCTTGCTCAAGTGTCCGTACAGAGTTTCAAGTCCATTTGGATGACGAATCACAACGTAATAACCCCAACCGCCGGCATTGAACTTGGTGATTCTCACCTTACCATCGAACGCAGCGTAGATTGTGTCACCAGTATAGACCTTGATGTCAAGTCCTCTGTGCTGACCGCCCCATCGTGCGCCATACTTCGATGTCACCTTTCTGCTTGGGGTTGGCATTGCGAAGCCTCGCAAGTCCACCTTGAAGTTTGGAGGAAGCACCCCCGGAGCAACCAGAGCAGACTTGTTGTCCCATGTGGAATAGATGCTTCCGGCAGGATTGTGCAGGTCTACAAAGGCTGGGGTATTGTTGATTTTGATTGCCTTCAAGTCCGTCAGTTTCTTGTCCGACGGGGCTCTGTTCGCCAACAGGTCCTGTGCGGATGCGTTGAATGACGACATTGTCATAGCAACCAAAGCGATTGTTTTTACTATAATTCTCAGCATAGTTTATTAGTTTCTTTGTAAGATAGACACCAGAATGCCTATATGGTTTAATTATCGTATCTCCTCACTGCGCCCAACTAATACTCGTCGTTTGCATAAAGGAATTGGAATGCAGCTGGCTTGTAGTCGAAGATTTCATCTGCGTTGAAGAATCTTGCAAGCTCTATTGCAGCATTTTCAGGAGAGTCGGATGTATGGATAATGTTTTCCTGGAAACTCATGCCATAGTCACCGCGTATCGTACCAGGAGCTGCCTTACGGCCATTCGTGCTGCCTGTCATTGCACGGACTGTCTCCACTGCATCAACACCTTCATAACAACAGCACACCACCGGTGCAGCCATCATTGAGTTTTTAATACGTTGGAAGAATGGCTTTGAAACCAAATGAGCATAATGCTTGTCAAGTATCTCATCTGTCAGTTGCATCATCTTCATTCCGCAAAGTCTAAGACCTTTGCGTTCGAATCTCGCTGTCACCTCGCCTACCAGTGCTCTCTGCACTGCGCTCGGTTTGAGTATTACAAGGGTTTTCTCCATTGTGTCCGTTTACAAATTTATTACTCTGACTTGCGACTATCAATCATTAATCGTGACAAAGTTAACAACTTTATTTGACGCGACAAAACTTCCGGAGGTCTTTTTATTATTTATTTGCATAATGGAAGCATCAAACAGCGTCTGCAACAACTTGTGTTATCCCGACTTTGCAAACAGATCGCCACAAGACAGATGCAGACGAAGCCCTACTTTTCCAGCATTCCATCGACATCTTCCTCCACATGCCTGAGTCTGTTTTCACAGAACGCCAACAGCATTTTTGCCTCTTTCAGCTTCTCCGTCAGTTCGTCAACATCTATCTTTCCCGAACTTATTTGGCTGGTAATGACTTCTAGTTTAGCCATTGCATCCTTGTATGTCATTTTCTCATCCATAGTCTGTTATTCTTTCACCACTGATTTCACTTTTCCTTTCTTCAATGTTATCTCGAGTTCGTCGCCGTCTGCCAGCAACGAGGCATCACGTATTGCCTTACCCTTAAACCGGGCTATGCTGAAGCCAAGTTTCAACAGATGGGCTGGGTCGGCACCATCCAGCTGGGCAGAAAACAGCTTCAACCGATACTTTTCCCTTTCCATCACCGTCCGTATCGAATTCCGCACCTCAGTCTTTATCTGCGCAAGTCTGTGGCAATGGTTGGCGCTGAACAGCCGCACTAGAGCCGGAAGATTGCCGGTAATGCCCTCCAAACGCAGGCGTTCGCCATGAAGCATGCCCTGTACCCCATCTGAAAGCGCCTGGCGCAACAAATCGATCCGCACGAACTGTTCCTCTCCAAGTCGTATAATAAACTCGGCAGCAGCAGTAGGAGTCTTCACACGGGTGTGGCTTATCATGTCAATCACAGTGTCGTCACGTTCATGTCCTATTCCCGTAATAATCGGAAGCGGGAAGTTTGCCACATTCTCAGCCAACCGCAAGTTGTCGAAACCCGTAAGGTCTGAAGTAGCACCTCCTCCGCGGACTATCACCACAACGTCCCACCGTTCTCTCTCTTCCGCAATGCGGTCGAGCGCATCTATCACCGTCTGTTCCACTCTCTCACCCTGCATCACAGCCGGAAACAACTGCACCTTGTATGCCAGTCCATAGCTGTTGCCATGCAGTTGGTTGACAAAGTCGCCCCATCCGGCAGCACCTTCCGACGAGATGACGGCTATTCGCTGCACAAGCAGAGGCATAGAGAGTTCCTTGTTGAGGTCTGCCACACCTTCTTCTTCAAGCCGGCGCATGATCTCCTGTCGCTTTCGCGCAATATCGCCTAGGGTGAAGGTTGGGTTTATGTCCACCACATTCAGTGAATAGCCATATTGTTCGTGAAACGAGACCTCCACCAGCACCATCACCTGCATTCCAACACTCAGCGACTGCCCCGTGGTACGCTCGAAGTAAGGCTTTATCAACGCCCACTTTCGGCCCCACACCTGTCCTCTCGCCTTTGCGTCGAACGTGTTGCCAGTATCCGACTTCTGCACAAATTCCAAATAGCAATGAGGTCCGCGTTCAGCCACCGAACTCAGTTCTGCCTGAACCCACACCGGTTCACAAAAAGCCTCCTCAAGCACCAACCGCACTTGTGAGTTCAGTTCATATAAAGTAAGACATCTGTCTGCCATTTGTTTTCTTTCTGCAACTTGTTTCTGTCAAATTCCGTATATATAATAAGGAGAGACCTTCCGTTTCCTGCCGCACTCTGCGTTCTTCCTTTTCAATTATCACCTCCACGTCATCACACTTGAGGACGTTTCCCATGCAGCACCCGCAGGAAATTGTCATACGATCGGTCGATGTAACTCAGTTCGTAGGGTTCGATGCAAAGGGAGAACGAGCTCTTGATGTCGTCCATGCCAAAGTAAATCTTCAGGATACTTGCCATATTGAACGACAGGTCATCGCACTTCTTCATTATCGCGAGGCAAACCGCACGCAAAAGTTGCCGGTTGTCCGGCACCCTCTTCAGCACCTCAAACAATGCATAATAGGCATGCGGAGAGTTCTCCTTCACCAGCACAGCCGCACAGTTCCTCTCGTCCGTAAAATTCATCAACCGAAAGAGCGAGAGAATCTGACCGGCAGTAGTGAGCAGCGGCACAGCCATCCTCACCACCTTTGCTCCCGACTCAGGCAACGTCTGCCGCATCCACAGAGCTAATTCCTTTGCTTTCGGGCAGTCGAAGTCAATCTGTCCCGATCTCGCTAAGTTTCTTACAGAGGAAATGCACGGGAGGAACGACTGCTGCCTATACATCAACAGATGCAGGTAAGCATCCCAAAAGTCATCGTTCGACAATGTAGGCATGACCGACGTACGGACCAATGTCTCAGTCCGTCTGAAGTCTGCGTTCGACATCTTCGCGAACATATTCTCCAGTCCGTTCCAGTCCTTCATCCCTATCAGTGTCTGTATCGAATTCTTATTTACCATTGCCTCGCCAATACTTATTCGCCCAACACTGCAAATTTACACATTTTCCGGGAAACACCAGCGCCATTGCATCAAAAAAAAGTGAAAGAGCAGTGGTAAGCAGACAGAAGCTCGGGCAATATTATAATACTCCCTCGTTTTTAGACACCCACATTTGGACAATTAAATAAATATGATTACCTTTGTGGGCAAATTAACACAATCAAAATGGGACGTATGTCAAAAT
>CAVHYP010000039.1:0-25732 GCA_963640465.1 Bacteroidaceae bacterium
AGTCATTGAGCAATAAAATATTGCCCAATGCTTGCCCATGTCAGAAAATTCACCGATCTCAGTGGTGCAAAAAACGGAACCACCATTGGCTTAGCCTTTGTCGTGAAAAGCTGAAGGATAACGGCACCATTTGGATAAGTGGCACATACCACAACATATTTTCCGTTGCCAATTGCCTCACAGAACTTGGCTATAAGATACTGAATGTCATTACATGGCAGAAAGCCAATCCACCAGCCAACATCTCATGTCGTTTCTTTACTTACTCCACAGAGTTTGTCATTTGGGCACGTAAAAGCCAAAAGATTCCACACAAGTTCAACTACGAACTGATGAAGCAAATCAACGGCGACAAGCAAATGACCGATGTATGGCGTATGCCTGCCATCGGTACATGGGAAAAATCGTGCGGTAAACATCCCACACAAAAGCCACTGCGACTTTTGACTCGTATCCTACTGGCATCTACCGACCCCGGGGACTGGGTGCTCGACCCCTTCTGTGGAAGTGGCACGACGGGCATTGCAGCAAATCTCTGCGGGCGTCGCTTTGCTGGCATTGAGCAGGAACCAGAGTTCTGCGAAATGGCAAAGGCGCGACGATTGGAGCTTGACGAAGCCGACACATTTCACCGATTCTCCAGTCGTATCGAAGACCTCAGTTTTGTCAGGAATTCACAGCTTGTGTGTGAATCCGGCATGTCCTACAGTAAAATTCCTTTCTAAAAATGATAGGCCAATAGGCATAAAATAAGTAAACCGTCTGCCGAAGGAAGGGAAAATCACGAAAGCAGGTTGCAAACGCGACCTCTGGCGAATTCTCCACGACAACGTATATTACAAACCAAGTAAATCAAACTGGAACAGTCGGATAAACGCTTGATTTTTCTTGAAACAATAGCAACAATCGACTGCGCTAGGAGCTAGCTCTCTCCGAGAGCGTAAGGGGAAGCTTCTCCTAAATCCTCCCCTGAAGGGAAGGACTTATCATCCGGACGCAGGCTAGAAGCACAAACGCTTGACAAGCGTACAAACGCTAGGAGCTAGCTCTCACTCCATCCGGATGGTTATGCCCCCTCCCTGCATTGGAGGAACTGGGTGAGGCATTCGTCAGGGTGTAGTTTCTGGTTATCTTTCGCGTCTTTCGATGTAGTTTTTCATCTCGTATCGGTCGCCTGTGTCCTTGGTTATCTGCTCATAGTAGGAGGCATTGTAGCCGGGATAGGAGATTTCGCCGTTGTCGACGATCACCTGATCGTTGTGTTTCACGATGATGAGCCGGGCGAGTTTGTCCCAGCGTGACATCATCAGTGACGTGTAGTCCGACACTTTGTTGTTTATATAGTTGCGGATTTCTTCTCCTGAAAGGGTGGGGACTTTTGTCTCGTCGATTTTCACTTGGGTTTCGTAGTAGTCCTCGAGTTCTTTCTGCTCTTTCCGAAGGTCGGGCATTATCACGCTGTAGCGTGGATAGACCATGTTTGCCACGAAGTTGTTTATCCAGAAGGCGCTCTTATCGGAGAATTCCTTGAAGTTGTTGTTCTCTCTGCGGAAGGCTTCGGGCACTGTGGTTATTCCGCAGTAGACCGGCACATAAGCCACCATGTTGGCATCGTCGCAGTTGTAGTACATCACGCCTCCCACTGCATCGGGCAACCAGTTGCGCAGCTGTGCCACAAGGGTGAAGGCGGACTTCTGTGTGGCTATCGGACGCTCCACGAAATAGTGTTTGCCGTTCACCTTGTAGGTCATCGGCATCGGACGGATGGGCATGCCCCACGGTCCGCTGCTCATGTCGGCGGTCATGTCGAGGGGTGTTCCTTCGTAGTGGTCGCGCATGTCGTTCTGGATGTCTCTCACTGACACAGGCTTGTCGGGTTTGATGTAGAGTGGCAGATGGTCGTACTGTGAGAAATCTCCGTTGATGTAGGGCAGGTATTTGTCCATTTCCTGTGCATCTGTGTGATGGCGGAAGAAGCTGTAGACTCTTGCATCGGCATAGCGCACGTTCTCGAAGTCGATGGGGCAGTAGGCATCGCGGAAACTGAAGTCTTTGTCTTTGCCGCTGAAGAAGCCTTTCTCGCGGGCGAAACTGATTACGTCCTTGCTGTAGATGCAGTTCTTCTTGTCGTTCAGGGGGAACTGGCGGATGCGGCTCAGATTGGCATGTGCACAGATGGCATCGTCTGGAATCCTCACTGCTACCCACACTGCTCCTTTCTCTCCCGGACCTTTGCCGATGATGTCCATGATCCATGCCTCGTTTTTGTCGCAGATGGTTATGGTTTCTCCTGATGCGTTGTAGCCGTATTTCTGCACGAGGTCGGTCATCACCTTGATTGCTTCACGGGCTGTTGACGCGCGTTGCAGTCCCAGCTTTATCATCATGTCGTAGTCGAGCAGTCCTTCTTCGTTGACGAGCTCGAGCCGTCCGTCGAAGGTGGTTTCCACGATGCATACTTGTTTCTCGTTGATGTGTCCGATGACATTGTAGGTCTCTTCCACTTGGTCGATGTAGCCTTTCACTTCTCCCGAGAACCAGTCCTTGATCGGTATCTGTTCTCCTTTCTCGTGTTTACCGCCCTGGATAAAGGTGAGTGAACCGGCAAATCCGTATCCGTCGCAATTGTATGTGCAGATTACTGATCCGTCGGCTGAGGCGTTCTTTCCTACGATGAGGTTTGTGCATGCTTCTGCTCCGTTTGCCACTGAGATCAGGGCTATTATCGCTGCAAATATCTTTCTCATGTTGCTTTTGTTTGGTCTGATGTGTTATGTTTGACTCTGTATTTTTATTCGATGAAGGATGATATGTCGAATGTCATGACTTCCTTTATGTTCTTGTTGCGCCTCTCGAAGAATGGGCGTATGGAATTGACGAAAGTGTTTCGCAACTGTATCTCGGACGGCCGGAGCAATGAATCGGGAGTGGCGACTGGATAGATTCTGTATTGTCTGTTGCCGGAATTTACGGGTCGGCTGACGAAATAGAGTGAGTAGTTGCAGTCTTTCATCCGGGTCACACTGTCTTTCTCCAGCTGCATCTTTACCAGCATTCCGCCGTATGTGTGGGGGGCTGACTGGTTTGAAATGAGGTTGCCCAGTGAATATGCCACAACATGTTTCTCTCCGTTCTTGTCTTCGCGTACCTCTATGGGTTCCACCACATGGGGATGTCCGCCTATCACGTGTGTCACTCCTTTCTTCAGTAGCCAGTCGGCTATGTCGATTTGGCTTTTCATCGGGGTGAGCGTGTATTCCACTCCCCAGTGCATGAATGCGATGATTGCGTCGGGGCCCATCTGTTGTGCCTTGTGGATGTCGCGTGCAATCTGGATGGTGTCGATGGTGTTCACCACGTTTGGCGCTGGCACGGGAACTCCGTTGGTTCCGTAGGTGTAGTTCAGCAGTGCTATCCTGAAGCCGTTCTTTTCCAGCAGGAGCGGGTAGTGGTCTTGTCTTTCGATAGAGTCGTTGTAGGATCCCAGATGTGCCACTCCCAGTGAGTCCATCATCGTGAGGGTGCGCTCAATGCCTCTTCTGCCTTTGTCGCACATGTGGTTGTTGGCTGTGAGAAACACGTCAATCCCTGCTTTCTTGCAGTCTCTGAGCAGTTCGTCGGGACTTGAAAATGTGGGGTAGCCGGTGTATGGCTTGCCTGCTAGTGTGGTTTCGAAGTTGGCTACGACCACGTCGGCATCTGCGATTTCGCTGCCTATGAAACGGAAGCACTCGGTGTAGTCGTATGTTCCGTCGGTTTGCAGGGCACTCGTCACCTGCGGCTTGTGTTGCATGATGTCGCCTGCAAAGAGCAGTGTCAGATGTTTCTGCGGAGGGGTTTGCAACGAAGCGCTGTCGGCTTGGATGGAGTCGGCGGGGTTTGGCTGTGAGTCGGGTTCGCTTGTCTTTGTCTGCGATGTGGCGTCGCACGACTGGACTGCCATCACTGCAATGATGCCAATCAGGGAAAGGATGTGTTTCATCTGTGTCACTGAATGAAAAAGGCTCTCTACTGTCTCTGGCTGTGTACAGTGGAGAGCCATATCGTTTAACTTCTTTTGTATTGTATTTCGGGGGCCGTATTCAGTTCCGGTTCTGATGATTGCGGATGGTTCTGATGATTACGGAAGGGGTTGGTTGTTCCGCGTTTGTGGAACTTCCTGCCTCAGCCTCAATCCAGTATCTCTGCGGCTTCGGCTTTGTTTTCTCCGTCTTCTTCGTTGCCTGAAAGTTTTGCCATAATCTTGTTCTCGATTTCTTCTGCCAGTTCGGGATTGTCTTCCAGCACTTGTTTCACTGCCTCGCGACCTTGTGCCAGTTTGCTTCCTTCGTAGCTGAACCAGCTTCCGCTCTTCTTGATGATCTCAAGTTCGGTTCCCATGTCCACCAGTTCGCTGCTCCGTGAAATTCCGGTGCCGAACATGATGTCGAACTCGCATTTGCGGAATGGAGGCGCAACTTTGTTTTTCACCACTTTCACTTTTACGGTGTTTCCAATCACCTGGTCGCCGTTCTTGATTGCTTCCTTGCGGCGGATGTCGATGCGGACTGATGCATAGAACTTCAGTGCGTTTCCTCCGGTGGTTGTTTCCGGATTGCCGAACATCACTCCGATCTTCTCGCGCAACTGGTTGATGAAGATACAGGTGGTCTTTGTCTTGTTGATTGTGGCAGTGAGTTTTCTGAGTGCCTGGCTCATCAGTCGTGCCTGCAGTCCCACTTTGTTGTCGCCCATGTCGCCCTCGATTTCTGCTTTCGGGGTAAGTGCAGCCACGGAGTCGATTACCACGATGTCGACTGCAGCCGAACTGATGAGCTGGTCGGCAATCTCGAGTGCCTGTTCTCCGTTGTCGGGTTGTGACACCAGCAGGTTTTCTGTGTCGACGCCCAGGCTGTGTGCGTAGAATCTGTCGAAGGCGTGCTCAGCATCAATGAATGCTGCAATTCCGTCTGCTTTCTGACATTCGGCGATGGCATGGAGAGCCAGGGTTGTCTTACCGGAGGATTCGGGTCCGTAGATCTCGATTATACGTCCTTTCGGATAGCCTCCCACGCCCAGTGCTGCATTGAGTCCTATCGAACCGGTTTGCACCACTTCTATCTTTTCTATATTTTCCTCGCCCAGCCGCATGATTGAGCCACGACCATAGTTCTTCTCTATTTTGCTCATTGCTGCCTGCAGGGCTTTGAGTTTTTCTTCGTTTGGTTTTGCCATTTCTATGTTAAATTATTGGTTTTGTTGTTTTACTTGCAAAGATACACAAATCCCGTCATCCGACAAGCGCTTGCAATGCGTTTTTTTGATGATTCCCACTGTTTGTCGCTTTTGTGTGGGCCGGTTGCGGATATTGTTTTGTACTGAATATTGCTTGGTTGCGGATATTGCTTGGCTTGCAAATTGTCCTTGTGTGATTATTGTCGGTCTCTTCCCATTATTCGAGGGCATTCAGCGATTGTGCCAGCATCTCCGCACATTTCTCTCCGTCGATTCCTGCCGAGACGATTCCGCCTGCATAGCCGGCTCCTTCGCCGCAAGGGAACAATCCTGCTATTCTGACGTGCTGAAGGGTGTCGTGGTTGCGGATGATGCGTACAGGGGCGGATGTGCGGGTTTCCACTCCTATCATCAGTGCCTCGTTGGTGAGGAATCCATGGCTTGTTTTGCCGAAGTGGAGGAAGCCCTGCTGAAGGCGTGAGGTGATGAAACGGGGCATCCAGAAGTGGAGTGGGGAAGGGATAAGCCCTGCCGGATAGGAGGATTTGGGCAGTGTGCCCGAGAGTTTGCCGTTCACGAAGTCTGCCATGCGCTGTCCTGGTGCGGTCTGCCGCCGGTTGCCCTGCAGCCAGCATTGTTTTTCAAGGAATTCCTGGAACTCCAGCATGCAGAGCGGATTGTCTCCGGACCAGGAGTCTGTTTCATAAAGGCGTGTCTCGACTGGCAGTTCCTTGTTGTAGAAGCCTTTTATCTGTTGCAGGTCGTCGTGGTGCACTTCCACTACCATTCCGCTGTTGCTCCACGGACTGTTGCGCAGACTTGCCGACATGCCGTTCACCACGATTTGTTCAGGACCGCTTGCTGCCGGCACCACTGTTCCTCCCGGACACATGCAGAATGAATAGACTCCGCGTCCGTTTACTTGTGTCACAAACGAGTATTCGGCAGTCGGCAGAAATTCGCCCTTGCCTTCTTTACGGTGGTATTGTATCTGGTTGATGAGGTGTGCCGGATGTTCGAGCCGCACGCCTATTGCCAGGTCCTTTGCTTCGATTTCGATTCCTTTCGAGTAGAGCCAGCGATAGACGTCGCGTGCCGAATGTCCGGTGGCAAGTATCACCGGTCCGATGTATTGCCTCTGTTTTTCCTCGCCCTTGTCTGATGTTTCCACGGCTTCCACTCCATATACATTGTCGTCCTTGATGAGTAGGTCTGTCATCTTGGTTTGGAAATGCACTTCGCCTCCGCGTGAGATGATGGTGTTCCTCATGTTTTCAATCACTCGTGGCAGTTTGTCGGTGCCGATATGCGGATGGGCATCTGCCAGGATGTTGGTGGATGCTCCGTGCTGGCAAAACACATTGAGTATGTGGTTCACGTCACCGCGTTTCTTGCTGCGCGTGTAGAGTTTGCCGTCGGAGAATGCGCCTGCACCTCCCTCACCGAATGAATAATTGGACTCAGGGTTCACTGTGTGTTCGCGTGAAATCCTTGCAATGTCCTTCCTCCGTTCGTGTACATCCTTTCCGCGCTCAATCACAATCGGACGTACGTTGAGTTCAATCAGTTTCAGTGCGGCAAACAGTCCGCCGGGTCCGGCTCCCACGACTACTGCTGTGGGTCGTCCTTCCACGTTCGGATAGTCGGTCCTCTCGAACTCGTCGTCGGTTGGCTGTTCATTGATGTACACTCGTACTTTCAGATTGACGAAAATTGTGCGTTGGCGTGCATCGATGCTGCGCTTGAGAATGCGTATGCCGGTGATTTCCCGGCTGTCGATGCCTTTGTCTGTAGAGAGGAATCGCTTGAGTCCCTGCTCGTTGGCTGCCTGCTCTGGCAGAACTCTTATTTGGTATTCTTGAATCATGATGCTGATACTGATAGTGATGGTGTGTGCAGTGATTGGATGAGCGGATGGATGATGGTGTGCTCTGGGGTGTGACCGGATGATGATGGAATGCTCTGTAGCTGGCCGGATGACGGTAGTGTGAGGGACGGCTAAATGTCGAGGGTCAGTCCGTCGTAGGCGAAGTGCATGTCAGACGGAAGTGTGCGGTCTGCCTCTTCATGGGGCAGGATGAAGTGGCTCATGTGGATGAAATATGTGGATTTTGCTCCCACTTTCCTTGCAAATGCGATTGCTTCGTTCACACTTTGGTGTGCACTGTGGATGCGGTAGTGCAGGGCATTGACAATGAGCAGTTCCACTTCCTCAAGGTATTTCCATTCGGTCTCGGGCATGGTCTTCATGTCGGTGATGTAAGCCAGTTTGCCTATTCTGAAGCCCACGATGGGCAGTTGGCCATGCATCACTCGTATGGGGATGACTTGCAGCGGTCCTATATTGATGGGCTTGTGCGGCTCCATGTGTTCCAGGGTGATGGCTGGCACTCCCGGATAGCGCTTGTCTTCCGGAGTGAAACAATATGGGATGCGTGACTTCAGGTGTTCGCTCACATTGTCTTCTGCATAAATCCTCACGTCGCCAAACAACACGCCGGGACGTATGTCGTCGATGCCGCCCACATGGTCGAAGTGTTCGTGGCTAAGTACAATGTCGTGTATCTTCGGCATTCTGTCCAGACGGATCATCTGCTCGCGGAAGTCTGGTCCGCAGTCGATGAGCAGTGCTGTGTCGCCCTCTTCTATGAGGGTAGAACATCTGAGCCGCTTGTCGCGCGGGTCTTTGCTGCGGCATGTGGAACAATCGCACGCAATTTGGGGTACACCGCCGCTGGTTCCCGTTCCTAAAACCGTTACTTTCATATTATATTTACCTCCGGATGGATTTCTATATTGAACTTGTCTTTCACGCTCTCTATCACTGCCTTGCATAGCGCTAGGATTTCCTTACCTGTTGCTCCGCCCAGGTTCACGAGCACCAGTGCCTGTTTCTCATACACTCCGGCGTGTCCCATTCCGCGTCCTTTCCATCCGCACTGTTCTATGAGCCATCCGGCAGGGATTTTCACTCCCTTGTCGGTGTCGTAGTACGGCATTTCCGGATATTCTGCCTTCAACAGACTGAAGGTGTCATGGCTTACGATGGGGTTCATGAAGAACGAACCGGCATTGCCAGTCACTTCGGGATTGGGCAGTTTGTTCTTGCGGATGTCGATTATCACGTTGCGCACTGTCTTTGCTGTCACGTTCTCCTGTCCCTCAAGTTTTGCCTTGATGTTGCCGTAGTCCAGCCGTGGAATGAAGTGGCGCGACAGTCGGTAGGTGACGTGTGTCACTGCATACTGTCCCTTGAGTTTGTGCTTGAATATACTGCTGCGGTAGGCATAGTGGCATTCTTCGTTGGTGAATGTCCGTAGCGAACCGTCTTTCAGGTTCACGCATTCCACCTTATATATAATGTCCTTCGCTTCCACACCATAGGCTCCGATGTTCTGCACTGCACTTGCACCCACTTCGCCCGGTATGAGCGACAGGTTTTCCGCTCCGCTCAATCCAGCCTCTACGGTGTAGTCCACAAAGTCGTCCCACACCATTCCCGATCCTACTCTCAGCCACACGTGGTCATTGTCCTCGTCTACTCGTTCCAAGGTCTTGATTATGCTGTGGATCACTGTTCCTTCATAGTTCTTGGTGAAGAGCAGGTTGCTTCCTCCGCCGATGTGGAGGAAAGGTCTTCCCTGCAGTGTGGGCAGGATTTGCCGTAGCTGTTCGCAAGAGTCATATTCCGCGTATTCACTTGTGTACGCCTTGATTCCAAACGTATTGTGTATTTCGTGCATAAGTCGGGTTCTATGATTCAATTTCAAACAAACGCCAGCGTCCGTTGGAGAAGTCGAAGTGGAACGTGATGAGCAGTCCGTTGCTCAGTCCTTTCAGCAACACTGATTTTCTGTTTGTACTGATAAGCGACTGTCCGTAGTCAATGTTTATCACCTCCTCCGACATGTCGGGAAGGTCGTTCACGAGTTCGCTCCATTCGCTGTAGTCGATGTGTCGGGTGATGGTCTGCTCCTCGTCTTCCGAATAATACTTGAAGAGGACCGGCAGTTTGAGCGATTCGTGCTGATACAGCGAGTCGGTGATGAAGTCTTTGAGGAACACGAGAAATGAAGCGTTTGGCGTGTTCGATACTTCGTTGATGCTGTCGCCGGTCAGAAACCACTTGCCATGCATGCGGTTGAAGTCATAGAGTTCAATCATCTCGTTGCCCCACTCAATCTTCTCGAGCAACACGTGCACTAGCGATGTGTCCTTCTGCAGTTCCAGGTCAGCCTCGCGCTCGTAGATGACGATGACCGACTGGGTTTCTGTCAGCGAGAGTGATTCGTAGCCGGTCTTCGTGCGCTCGTTCCTGAAACTCTGGCTTGACACGTAGCTGAACAGGAAGTCGTCGAACAGCTCGTCGGCAGCTTCTGGAATCACTTCCTCGGTGAAGAGATCCAGTTCTTCCAGACCCAATGAGTCCTCGTCGGTGCTGTCGGCATCACCGTCACCCTCTGCGTTTCCTGTCACGAGGTTGCACGAAGCAACCAGGGCACAAAGGCATAGCAGGAATATGTTTGATAGAGTTTTTATCATTGTCTTTCACCCAAAAAACGATGCAAAGTTAGTGCTTGCATCGGGAATAAACAAATTAATTCGATTTTTTCTTTGTTTACAATTCATCATCCCCTTCGTCATAGCCACAAATGGAGTGCAAATGTGCCAATCAATCGCTGATTTGTTCATGCGTGACTGTGCTCAGGGATGACGGGTAAGGGCTTTAACGCTCTCCGGCTAGTTCCTATTTCAAACAGCAAAGCCTGCTCGGTTGGAGCAGACTTTGTCGTGGGTTTTGGTAGTGGGGATGATGTAATTGAAGTGATGTAGTTGTATTGTAATTGTACTGTAATACGGTTGGTGTAGTTGGCTGTTGTGTGGTGGTTAGAATCTGCCACCGCCTCCCATGCCTCCCATGCCGCCACGGTCTCCGCCGCCTCTGTGCTCTCTGCCCATGTCGCCACCGCGATCTCTTTCCATGTTGGCACGATAGGTTTCACGTTCCTGGCGCTCTTGTCTGAGTTGCTGGCGTGCTTCCTTGCTTCCGAAGAGGTTGAAGCGGTACATGAAGTTGACCATAAAGTAACTGTTGACGGACTCAGTCCATGTGTCTGTACGGCTGTATGCGCTGATTGAACGGCTGAAGTTGCTGCGCTGGTTCAGGAGGTCGTATGCCTGCAGACTGATTGTTGCTGCCTTGCCTTTGAGGAAGCGGTAGCTTATCTGGGCGTTCCAGATGAGCTCGTTGGTGTTTGCTTCTGATGAGGCATATCCTCTACGGCTGCTTACGCTGAGGTTTGTGGCATAGCCGAAACCGTTGTCGAAGTTTCCGTTTGACTCAAATCCGTAGCTGAAATCGTAGGTGTTAGGACTTGTCACGTCGATGTATTTGTTGTCCTGATGGTTGTAGCTGAAGTTTCCGTTGAGTCGTACGTCCCAGTATTCTGCTCGGTAGGTGAGACTCAGTCGCTCGCCGATTCGCAGGTTGTTTGTCTTGTTCTTCAACGACTCGTTGTTGCGGTACAGGTAGCTTACGTTGTTGCTGTATGAACTTGAGGTTGAGGTGTTGAGCATGAGACGTTCCATTGAGAACAGCGGTGTGTTGAATCCGAAGTCTCCGTTCACGTTCCAGTTGCCGTTGATGTTCATCGGTTTGGTTTCTGATGCACCTGTCGTGTCGTTGTACTTCGTCTGACTGCTTATGCTGTTGAGTGTGTTCGAGAATGACGCATTGAGGAATATTGTCTGCATTGTGGCTGTCAGATAGTTGTTCCATCCGATGCGGAAGTTGTTTGAGAACGATGGCTTCAAGTCTGGATTACCTGAGCGTATGTTCAGCGGATTGCTGTCATCGGTGATGGTTATCAAGTCTGTGATTGCCGGCTGGTTCATGTTTCCGCGATATGAGAAGTTCAACTGGTTTTGGCGGTTGAATCTGTATCGGAAGTTGAGGGTAGGAGAGATGCGGAAGAAGTTGCGTGTGGTATCAATGTCCTTGCCCATGTAGGTCATCTGCAGGTGCTGGCGCTGTGGTTGGATTTGCACTCCGACTGATGATGTGATGAAGCTGGTGTTCCAGCGAACTGACAGGTTGATGTCGTGGTTTTGGTTTACGTCTCTTGAGTAGTTGCTCAATGAGTCGCTCAGATAATCAAAGTATGAATCCGGTAGGTATCCGAGCATCTGTGCAAGTTTTTCTTTTGCAGCCTGGATGTCGGGGTGGAGTCCGAGGTTGAATGTGTTGCTGTCGCTCTTTCTGTAACTGTAGCTGTAGTTGTAGGACATCTGCAGAATCAGGTTCTTGACGATTGGCTCGCTGTAGGTGAATCCGAGTGAGAACGACTTGTTGATGTTTGGCGACGTACGGTATCTGTAGATGAGGTCGCTTGGCTCTGTCTGTCGCTGATAGTAGGTCACGTCGGAGTAGTTGTAGTTGCGTCCGTCGCTCTGACTGTAGTTGAAATTGCCGTTGAGCGAGAAGTTGCGTCCGTTCTTGTTGTAGAAACGGCGGTTGAGCATCAGTGAAGAGCTTGCGTTCTTGCTGTCGCTGAATGATCGTGAACCTGTGAGGTTGTGGTTGACGATGCTGTCGGACATCAATGACTCGAGGGTTGACCACTGGCGCAGTGGGTTGGTGAGTTCGTTGAATGTGTATGGGTCGCTGTAGTAGCGTGCGCTTGCTCCGTCGCTGTGTGAGGCTGAGTTGCTGATGCCCACTTGCGGACGCATGAGGAATGTGGTTGCTGTGTCGAGCTGGATTTCAATCTTGAACTCTGCATTTGCGTTGTCGCTGTGTGACTTGTTGTCGTTCAGTCGGTCAGAGAAGGAACGGCGTGTTGACACGTAGTTTTCGGATGCGCTGCGTGATGAGTTCTCGTTGTGGCGTCCGTTGTATCTCACGTTTCCGCCGATTTCATATTTGTCGTCCTTCGATGTGTTGAGGTTGAGTCCCACACTTCCGTTGAGGTTTTTGCCTGTGCCGCCTCGTCCGCTGCCCATGCCGCCGCCTCCGTTGGTGTTGAGGTTGCCGATGATTGATGACTGGAAATTATCCTTGAAGCGGTTGACCATCACTCGGTTTGAATACTGGTCTTTGGTTCCGACTCCCAGATTGATGTTTCCGAACCATCCTTGCTTCATGCCTTTCTTTATTGTGAGGTCGATGACTGTCTCTTCGTTGCCGTCGGCAATACCGGTCAGTCGTTCGCTGTCGGATGCCTTGTCGTAGGTCTTCACTTTGTCGACTATCTCGGCTGGAAGGTTTTTCATGGCGATGTCTTTGTCGCTTGAGAAGAATTCCTTGCCGTCGACCAGAATCTTTGAGATTGTCTTGCCGTTGATTTTGATTGTACCGTCGCTTGACACTTCGGCTCCAGGGAGTTTCTTGATGAGGTCTTCAAGCACAGAACCTTCCGGAATCTTGAATGCGTCGGCATTGAATATGATGGTGTCTTCCTTCACTTCCATCTGCGGCAGTTGTCCCTGCACTACGGCTGTCTCCAGCATAACGCTGTTTGGAGTGAGGAGCACGGTTCCTACATTGTGGATGGTTTCTCCGTTCTTGACGGTGATTGCACGGAAGAAGTTGTGGTAGCCGATGTATGACACCTTGACTATATAGGATCCTTCCTCTACATTCTTGATTGTGTATCCGCCGAGGGTGTTGGTCACGCCTCCGGTCACCATGTGTGAGGTGTCGGATGTCATAATCTGGACGGTTGCACGCACAAGGGCAGATGCATCTTCGGAGTCTTTCACGTATCCGGTTACATTAGCCTTTGACTTTTTTGTGCTTGAATTTGATGTCGAGGAGTTGGTCTGTGCAGTCATTGTCATCACTGCCAAAACTGCCATCAACGCAAGTGTTAGAAATTTTTTCATCTGGTCGTTTATTGATTTTGTTCGCAAGTTTGACCCTCTTAATCAAAAAAGGTTTAAGGCTGGCTCTAAAAATTCCACGTTTATGTGCTCTTCCCATTGATGAAATTTCAAAGCCAATTCTCTTGCATACCATTATCGGCTTTAATCGTGTATCAATTTTGTCCTATTGCGTCATCTTTCTCTTTCCTTGTTTTTCATCTTTCTTGCCTGGCGCAAGAAAAGCCCCTGGTTAGGGGAATTTATTTTCCTGGTCAGGAAAATTTTTTTTTCCAGTCAGAGAAAAAGTTTTTGCTGACTGGAAAATTTTTTTTACCTTTGCAGACGTAAAAACCAATGACATGAAACGTTCGGGAAAAATACTTGCCCTCACATCGATCGCATCACTTTTGTGCTGTTTTGCAGCGGCCAAGTCTTTTGTCCTGAAATCTGGACAAGACATCGGCGTCGAGATTGACACGACTGTCGCTCCTGTTGTCCGTACCTCGTTTGAGATTCTGCAGCGTGACATGAGGAATGTGCTTGGCGCGGAATTGAAAATCACGTCGGACAGTCCTGCAGTGATTTGTGGAATGGACAACGGTCTTCGCCGACAAGGTTTCCGCATGGAAGTGGACAAGCGTGGCAGACTTATTATAATAGGTGCAGATGCCCACGGACTGGCTTACGGACTGCTCGAGGTGTCGCGCCTGGCTGGCGTTTCGCTTTGGGAATGGTGGGCAGATGCAACTGTGCGCCCGATTGATTGCCTGAAACTGAAGGAAGGGCTCGTGGCAGAGCAGTCGCCTTCGGTGGAATACCGTGGCATTTTCATCAACGACGAGGACTGGGGTATGATGCCGTGGAGCTGGCAGACAAACGACAAGGCTGAGAAAGGCGTGATAGGTCCGGGCACTTATTCGCGCATCTTCGAGCTCTTGCTCCGTCTGCGTGCCAACTGCATCTGGCCGGCAATGCACGAGTGTACCCGTCCGTTTTTCCTCACCGAAGGCAACAGGGAAGTGGCTCGCCGCTATGGCATATTCATCGGCGGTTCACATTGCGAGCCAATGGCTTGTTCTACTGCCAGAGAATGGGGCATGAGAGGAGTGGGACAGTACAACTATGTCACCAATGCCGCTGAGGTTCAGAAGTTTTGGGCCGACCGGCTGAAGGAAGTGAAAGATATGGACATCCTCTACACCATAGGAATGAGAGGCGTGCACGACAGCGGAATGCTTGGGGTGAAGACCAATGACGAGAAGAAACAGTGGCTTCAGACTGTGATTGACGACCAGCGCGAGATGCTGTCCAACTACGTGAATACTAATGTGGAAAAAGTACCGCAAGTCTTTGTGCCCTACAAGGAAGTGCAGGCAATCTACGATATGGGCTTGGAAGTGCCCGACGACGTGTGCCTCATGTGGTGTGACGACAACTACGGCTACATCCGCCATTTCCCGACCGAGGCAGAACGCAAGCGCAAGGGTGGAAACGGCGTGTACTATCACGCATCGTATTGGGGGGCACCGCAAGACTATCTGTGGCTTGGCACATTCTCTCCGTCACTACTGTTCGAGCAAATGGAAGAAGCATGGGATCGAGGCATACAGCGGGTGTGGATTCTCAATGTGGGTGACCTCAAACCGATTGAATATCAGACGGAACTCTTCCTCGATATGGCTTGGAATATCGAAGGTGTGAAGAAACAATGGAACGAAGGATTCACGCATCTTGAGAATTTCCTCTGCCGCGAGTTCGGCAAGAAGGCAGGCCGGGCTTTGTTGCCGATTATGGTTGAACACTATCGGCTGGCTTATGTGAGAAAACCCGAGTTCATGGGCGGAACCCGCGTGTATGAGTCCGATAGGGCAGAATGGAACAAAATTGTCGACAATCCTTGGACGGATGAATATGTCGACCAGCGCCTCGACAACTATCAGTCGTTGGAGGATGCTGCGGACAGGATTGGTTCGATGATTGCTGCCGACCGACTCGATGCTTACTTCCAGCTGGTGAAATATCCGGTGCAGGCAGCAGCCGAGATGAACAAGAAATTTCTCTATGCCCAGAAAGCCCGACACACAGGCGACGAGGCGTACTGGACCAGGAGCGACGATGCATACGACAGTATTGCCAGTCTTACCTACATATATAATAAGGTGACGAGCGGTGGAAAATGGAATTTCATGATGGATTTTCAGCCACGCAAACTTTCGGTGTTCGACAAAGTGCCTCGCCAGGATCAGTCGCCCGATGCGTCCCACCGTGCAGCCGTCACTTATGCCATCCCCGACAAGGCATTGAAGATTCTGAACGGAACCGATTTCAGCGGTGACACTGGACGTGCTTATGGTGTGGGGCTGGAAGGAAAGGCCGTGAAGATAGGGCAGGGGAAAGCTGTTTCCGCAACCGTCACGTTCGACTCTGACACGAAGGCAGAAGTGCTTGTGCGCGTGCTTCCTCATTTCCCGATTGTTGAGAACGGAAAGCTGAGAATTTCTGTCTCACTGGACGGACAGCAATTGGCGGAAGTGGCATTTCAGTCTGCGTATCACGGCGAACTGTGGAAGGAAGGTGTGATTCAGAACTATGCAGAGCGTTCGCTGGGCAAGGTCAACTTTACAAAAGGCAAGCACCGGCTGACGGTGAGTGCGATTGACGATGGCGTGATTTTCGACCAGGTCTTGCTGATGCCAGCGCGCGAACAATGACGCGCATGGTGAACATAGGCTCGGACTGAAGAAAAATAAAGTCGGAGAGTCGAGATTTTATGGGTTTGCATGCCTCGTTCTGCATTTTTCTTTGTATATTTGCAGACGATTAGGCTTTGCCCACAGAAAGGACCTTCCCTTGCAGTTGGACGAGTCAAGAAAGAACAATAGTTGTCAATTAGCTTAATAAATGAACGATTACATAGTTTCTGCCAGGAAATACCGCCCGATGACCTTCGATTCGGTCGTGGGACAGTCGGCCCTCACTACCACTCTGAAGAAATCCATTCAGACAGGTCACTTGGCACATGCATATTTGTTTTGCGGTCCGCGAGGTGTGGGCAAGACCACTTGTGCGCGAATCTTTGCAAAGACCATCAACTGTCTGTCGCCAAATTCCGACGGCGAGGCTTGTGGAGAGTGCGAGTCGTGCAAGGCTTTCAATGAACAGCGGTCGTTGAACATCTACGAACTTGATGCCGCATCAAACAACGGCGTTGAGGAAATCAAGAAACTCATTGAACAGACGCGCATCCCGCCCCAGGTAGGCAAATACAAGGTGTTCATCATCGACGAGGTCCACATGCTCTCGAATGCCGCATTCAATGCATTCCTCAAGACATTGGAGGAACCGCCTCACTATGTGATCTTCATACTTGCTACAACCGAGAAACACAAACTGTTGCCAACCATCCTCAGCCGATGCCAGATATACGACTTCAACCGCATGAACATCCAGGATACGGTTGACCATTTGCAGCATGTGGCAGAGAAAGAAGGCATCACTGCCGAACCTGCTGCCCTGCATGTGATCGCAGAGAAGGCAGACGGAGGAATGCGCGATGCCCTCTCGATATTCGACCAGGTTGCAGCATTCTGCAGCGGCAACATCACCTATAGCCAGACTATAGACAACCTGAATGTGCTTGACTACGACTACTATTTCAAGTTGGTCGACATGTTCCTCGGATGTAAAATACCCGATATCCTTGCCACATACAACGACATCGTGAGCAAAGGTTTCGAAGGCAACCACTTCATCAACGGACTCAACAACCATTTCAGAAACTTGCTGCTGAGCCGCGACAAGATGATAACCCAACTGATGGACGTGAGCCAGGAAGTGCAGGTACGCTACCACGAACAGTCGATGAAGTGTAAGCCGCAGTTCATCTACAGTGCCATTCGCAAATGCACCGACTGCGACCTCAACTACAAATTGAGCCAAAACAAGCGATTGCTGGTGGAAATCACACTGATAGAGATTGCCCAGCTCACACAAGACGATGGCGCTTCCTCGGGGCGTCGCCCTGCGAAACGTCTTAAACCCATATTCAATGTGGCAGCTGTGAAGAATTCAGTAGCATCTGCCCCAGCTCAGTCTGCATCTGCAGCAGCTTCAGCGCACGCAGCGACATCGGCACATCCTGCAACTGGTTCTGTGCACACAGTATCAACATCGGCAGTACATTCAGCAGCAGACTTAGCATCTCCCATCCATCATGCTCCTGTGGCTCCGGCGCCAAAGAGCTCCACAGTGCTGAAAAGCTTCTCGCTCAGAGACCTTGGCTCTGATGGCATGGCAGGTGGCTCAGTGTCGGAAGCAAAAGCCGAAGTGCACAATGAGACAAGGAAAATCGATGCCAACGCAAAGCTCGACCTCTACGAACTTCTGACACAGATCAAGATTTACGCCACCAATCTCGATGCAGCCCAGGCAGGACTGAAGGCAAGGTTGATGAGAGTGGAACCGACACTCGTGAACGACAACACCTTCGAGTTCGTGGCAGACAATCCGCTGGTGAAGAAACAGTATGATGAACTTGCACCGAAACTCACCCGATACCTTGCGGAGAAGTTCCGGATGGCAGAGGTGAACATGCTCGTGAAGGAGTCCGACTACAAGCACAAACAAGTGCTTACGCGTGCACAATTGTTTGCTAAGATGAAAGAATCCAATCCTGCATTGGCAATTCTCGAGAAAGAATTGAAACTTCACCTCTAAAAATTTGGTCATTAGAATAAGTTTTGCTAACTTCGCTGCGAAATTACGACGGCAATCATAATCGAGTGAAATGAAACATACATTCCGACACTATCTGTTGAAGTACAAATATGTGATATCGATCGCTGTTTTTGCCGTGTTCATCGGTTTTGTGGGAGACCATTGTCTGGTTCAGCGTGTGGTTCAGAAAAACGAGATTGAAGACCTCAAGCAGGAAATAAATACACAGATTAAAACATACAAGAAAGACAAGGACGAATTAAACAAAATCCAGAACAATCCCGAAGCTGTGAAGCGGGTGGCACACGAGAAGTATTATATGAAAAATGAAGATGAAGATATCTTCGTGTTTGACGAGAGTGAGTGACAATTGTAAATGAATAAAGAAAAGATATTGACTGGTATTACCAATGCAGGCGAAGTACTGGTACTGATAGGAGCTTCCCTATGGATTACTGGCTGGAATTTCACGGATTACATATTTGCTGCAGGTGCAGTACTCTTTGTCGCAGGCAGGTTGGCTGAACACCACGACGAGACGCACAACATCGCCCTCAAGCGGCTCTATGTGCAGAGAATTATCGGCAGCGTGATGCTCATCCTGTCAGCCCTGCTCATGTTCTTCCATTCACTAGTCAACGGATTCGTGATATCCGACTACATGGTTCATGCTTCATCCACAGCCTGGCTCGTGCCTTTCATGATATTTGCAGTAATAGAAGTTTATACAGCATTCCGCATACCAGCGGAACTAAAAAAGAAAATACAATGATATTATCAAATCTAACAGCAGTAACCCCCATCGACGGACGCTACGGATCAAAGACC
Source organism: Bacteroidaceae bacterium (assembly GCA_963640465.1). Classification (GTDB taxonomy): domain Bacteria; phylum Bacteroidota; class Bacteroidia; order Bacteroidales; family Bacteroidaceae; genus Colivivens. Next base: position 18,622 of record CAVHYP010000039.1, read on the forward strand.
GAATGTCTTGCTCCATACTTCTCTGAATATGCCCTTATAAAGTACCGTGTCAGAGTGGAAATCGAATATTTCATCACCCTCACCGCTTTCCTGCATATCTTCGATGTGGCAAAAGCTGAAGACCAGTTGCGCGGCATCTACCAGAATTTCTCGCTGAAAGATGCTGAGAGAGTGAAGGAAATTGAAAAGACAACCAATCACGACGTGAAGGCTGTTGAATATTTCATCAAGGAGAAATTTGACGAGATTGGCGGACTCGAATCCTACAAAGAGTACATCCATTTCGGACTCACCAGCCAGGACATCAACAACACCAGCGTGCCTCTGTCAATCAAGGATGTGCTCAATGAAGTCTACTATCCGATGCTTGAGGAATTGATTTCACAGCTGAAGGACTATGCCGAGGAATGGAAAGACATACCGATGCTGGCAAAGACCCACGGACAACCAGCCTCACCAACACGTCTGGGCAAGGAAATACAAGTGTTTGTCTATCGTCTGACCGAACAGCTCAATCAGTTGAAGGCTTGCAAAATTACAGCCAAGTTCGGTGGCGCTACAGGCAACTACAATGCACATCATGTGGCTTACCCGGAATATGACTGGAGAGAGTTCGGCAACAAGTTCGTCAGCGAGAAACTGGGACTTGAGCGCGAGCAGTGGACCACACAGATAAGCAATTACGACAATCTCGGTGCTGTGTTCAATGCCATGAACCGCATCAATATCATAATGATTGACCTCGACCGCGATTTCTGGATGTATGTGTCAATGGAATATTTCAAGCAGAAAATCAAGGAAGGTGAGGTCGGTTCAAGCGCCATGCCTCACAAAGTCAATCCGATAGACTTCGAGAACTCAGAGGGCAACTTGGGCATAGCCAATGCCGTACTGATTCATCTTGCCAACAAACTGCCAGTGTCACGTTTGCAGCGCGACTTGACCGATTCCACAGTGCTTCGCAATGTCGGAGTTCCGATGGGACACATGATTATAGCACTGCAGAGCACACTCAAAGGACTGCGCAAACTGCTGATAAACAAGGCTGCCATACAGCGCGACCTCGACAATTGCTGGGCAGTGTGTGCCGAGGGCATACAGACAATCCTTCGTCGTGAAGGCTATCCAAAGCCTTACGAAACACTGAAGGCTCTGACCCGCACAAACAAGACCATCACAGAGGAAAGTATCCACCAGTTTATCGACGAACTGAATGTGAACGACAATGTGAAGGAAGAACTCAGAAAGATTACACCAAGCACATACTTCGGCATGTAGAAAGTGAATCGTGACTGGTTGTTATCATTGAAGCTCGAAGTAAACAACATTGAGACTTGATGGAATACATGGAATACATTGAGACTTGAAGTAGACAACATTGAAGCTTGAAGTAAATAGGAAGCAAACAATTTTATGTGAATAAAAGAAATAGAAAGAACAACAAAACATCAAACTTATGGAGAATGAGAATCGACAGGAGAATGCCAGTGAAAAACGTCCCCAGCGTCCACGCTTTATAAAGAGTGAACGTTCGTACCATGCAAATGGAAACACAGGCGAATTCAGCTCATACCGTCAGTCTGGCGGATATGACTCACGAAATAATGGCGAACACCGCCAATACAACAACTATGGCAACAACCGCCAGGGTGGCAACGGCTACAACCGTGATGGTCAGCAGCACAGCGGAGGCTATAACAACAACCGCCAGGGAGGCTACAACAACAACCGCGGCAACCAGCAGGGTGGCGGATATGGCAACAACCGCTATGGTCAGCAAGGCGGAGGCTACAACAATAACCGTGGCAACCAGCAGGGTGGAGGCTATGGCAACAACCGTCAGGGAGGCTATGGCAACAATCGCTATGGTCAGCAAGGCGGAGGCTACAACAATAACCGTGGCAACCAGAGAGGTGGCAACAACTATAACAACAACCATCGTCAGGGTGGGGCCGGCATGTTCCGTCCACAGGGCAACTACAATCCAAATGCCAAGTACAGCCAGAAGAAACAGATTGAATACAAGGAATATCTGACTGATCCGGATGCACCTATCCGCCTGAACAAGTTCCTTGCCAATGCAGGCGTATGTTCACGCCGTGAGGCAGACGAATTCATCCAGGCAGGAGTTGTGAAGGTGAACGGCGAAGTGGTTACAGAACTTGGAACCAAGGTGAAGCGCACCGATCAGATTCATTTCCACGACCAGCTGGTAAGCCTTGAGAAGAAAGTGTATGTCATCCTGAACAAGCCAAAAGACTATGTGACTACTTCCGACGACCCACAGGCACGCAAGACAGTCATGGACCTCGTACGCAACTGCTGCCGTGAACGAATCTATCCAGTAGGACGACTCGACCGCAACACAACTGGTGTACTTCTTTTCACCAACGATGGAGAACTGGCATCAAAACTCACCCATCCGAAGTTCCTGAAGAAGAAAATCTATCATGTTTACCTCGACAAAAACTGTACTTCAGCCGACATTCAGAAGATTGCCGAAGGAGTGACATTGGAAGACGGAGTGATTCATGCAGATGCAATAAGCTATGCCAGCGATGTCGACCACAAGCAGGTAGGCATTGAAATCCATTCAGGAAAGAACCGTATCGTCCGCCGTATCTTCGAATCACTCGGCTATCGCGTCATCCGACTCGACCGTGTGATGTTTGCCGGACTCACAAAGAAAGGACTGAAACGTGGCGACTGGCGCTTCCTCACAGAACAGGAAGTGGCTATGCTCCACATGAACACACAGAATATGTAAAACAAGAAAACCGCCGCCACCATGCGGCGGTCTTAAATATATAGTTTTGCTAAAATGAAAAGAACAAAGATAGTTGACTTGCTGCAACGTAAGGACTACGGATCAGAAGTCTGCGTAAAAGGCTGGGTCAGAACAAAGCGTGGAAGTAAATCAGTGAATTTCATCGCAATGAATGATGGTTCCACTATCAACAATGTTCAGGTAGTTGCTGATGTAGAGAAGTTCGACCCTGAGATGTTGAAACTCATCACTACCGGTGCTTGTCTTGCGGTTGAAGGTACAATGGTTCAGAGCATTGGTTCCGGACAGGCAGTCGAAGTACAGGCAACCGACATCCAGGTGCTTGGCACTTGTCCTTCAGACTATCCGATGCAGAAGAAAGGACAAAGTTTTGAATACATGCGCCAGTATGCACACCTCCGTCTCCGTACCAATACATTTGGAGCAGTCATGCGCATACGCCACAACATGGCAATGGCAATCCATACCTATTTCCACGAGCATGGATTCTTCTATTTCAACACCCCAATCATCACAGCATCCGACTGTGAGGGTGCAGGACAGATGTTCCAAGTAACGACAAAGAACCTCTACGACCTGAAGAAAGACGAGAACGGAGCAATTATCTACGACGATGACTTCTTCGGAAAACAAGCGTCACTCACCGTGAGCGGACAACTCGAAGGAGAACTCGGGGCAACAGCACTCGGACAAATCTATACGTTCGGTCCTACATTCCGTGCAGAAAACAGCAATACACCACGCCATTTGGCAGAGTTCTGGATGATTGAACCGGAAGTCGCATTTATTGACCTGGTAGAGCTGATGAACCTTGAAGAGGATTTCATCAAGTATTGCGTACGTTGGGCATTGGATCACTGCAAGGATGACCTTGAATTCCTCAACAAGATGATTGACAAAGGTTTGATTGAACGTCTTGAAGGAGTGGTTAAAGAGAATTTCGTACGTTTGCCCTACACCGAAGGCATCGAAATCCTGCACCAGGCAATCAAGAACGGCAAGAAGTTCGAGTTCCCATGCGAATGGGGCGATGACCTTGCATCCGAGCATGAGCGCTATCTGGTGGAAGAACATTTCAAGAAGCCAGTCATCATGACAAACTATCCAAAGAAAATCAAGGCGTTCTACATGAAGAAGGACGAAGAGAAGCCGGTTTACGATGGAAAGGAAATGGAAGAAACAGTACAGGGTACAGATGTATTATTCCCACAGATAGGCGAAATCATCGGCGGTTCAGTACGTGAGGAAGACTACGACAAGTTGATGGAAGAAATCACGGATCGCAAGATTCCAATGAAAGACATGTGGTGGTATCTTGACACCCGCAAGTTCGGAACCTGTCCTCATGGAGGATTCGGTCTTGGCTTCGAGCGCCTTATACTCTTCGTCACTGGAATGCAGAACATACGCGATGTCATCCCATTCCCGCGCACACCAAAGACCGCAGAATTCTAATCCAAATGGCTTGTCAAGCTGTTGGTCAAACGATAACCAATCGATAAGACAAGCGATAACCAATCGAATAGACGAGCGCTATCAATGAAGAGATATCTATAATATGGATATCAATAAAAATATATCAGTAAAAGGATATCAACATAAAAAGAAAGCCGTTGCAATTATGCACGGCTTTTTTTGATATATTGAGATTTTGCTTTGAACTGATGTAAGCCATTTCGAGATGTGGCATTGCTCATGGTTCTATAATAGGAACTAGCTTTCTCCGAAAGCGTAAAAGCGAGCGTGGGCTCGTGCGCTGTAAAACAAGTGCGTTGCAAACATAGCGAGCAGGTGCCCTGGGTGCAATCGTCTACGCTCTCGGAGAGAGCTGACTCCTGGCCTAAAGCGAATGAAGTCCGAATTCTTGCAAGATCACTTCGTGCAAATTCTCCGTGACATCCGTGTTCAATATCCAGCCCAGAACATCTGCCAGTATTTCTTGTAGAGGTCATCCCACTTCATCACTGTGGCTGCGAAGAAGTCGGAAGTGTAGCCGTTGAGGAAGGTCTCTGCCGCTGTGCTGTCGGTGGAGTTCAGCTCTTGCCAGGTGCGGTCTACGAACGGCAGTTCACGCTTGCCCTTGTCGAGGAAGTATTGTTGCGCTTTGTGAATGGAGTCTCTTGTCTTGCCCCATCTCACAGTAGCTATGCGGTTGGCTGCGCGGTAGTGGGTGAGTGCTGCATCGGTGCGCAGACTGTGCTGGCCACAGATGCCGAGCATCGGTGGCAGTTCGGTGTTGCCGGAGAATATCGGGAAGCGCGGACTCTGTCCGGGATTGTCGAGACAAACCCATGCCACGCCGCCCACATTGTCGGGCAACCACGAACGCAACTGTATGATGGTGGAGTAGGCACACCACGAAACCGACACAGTGCGGATGTTCTCCATCGTAGTGTCATTGAGTGCAGCTGCATGCAGCTTTATTTCGTCGGGACGCATCCATGGATTTGCCACCATCGCACCGTTCATGTTCTTGTGTTCCTTGCCTGCAATTGCTGTAAGCGAATCGAGTCGGCTGCTGATCGACAGCGGAGTGCCTTCATACGTAGAACTGAGCAGTTTGGCAATGTCGTCCACGCTTACTTTCTTTTCTGGCTTGAACGATACCGGCAGTTCCTCCATGTCGTTGTTGTAGCCTGCGCTGGGTGCCAGCTGTTGCATGATGAACAGTTCGCGCACCGAGTAGTTCTTCGGCTCGTTGTAATAGTTGCCGCCGGAGTATGCCTTCCAGAACGAGAATTCCTCCTTGCCGTCCCACAGTCCGAGTTCCTTTGCCACAGTCTTCACGTTGGCAGAAGCCATGAAGCGGTCCTTGTCGTTGAAGTCTATCTTGCCGATGCGCGACACGTTGGCAGACACAGCCACCTCGTCATCGCCTATGCGCTGTGCAGCCCACACGGCACCAGTCTTCTTCGGTCCTGCACCCTGTATCTCGAATATCCATGTCTCCTTTGTGTCGGCAATGGTGAGGCATTCGCCCGAGTCACCGTAGCCGTATTTCTTTGTCAGTTCGTCAATCGTCTTGATTGCCTCGCGTGCGGTGGTGCAGCGTTGCAGCACGATGCGGCATAGTTCTTCAATCATGAACATCCCGTTCTTGTTCTGCAGCGTGTCCCGTCCGCTGTATGTAGTTTCGCCGATGGCAAGCTGGTGCTCGTTGAGGCAAGGGTAGGCAGTGTTGAGGAATCGGTAGGTGTGCTTTGCCTGCGGTATTGTACCCTTCTCCTTCACTCCGGTCATGCTTGCAGGAGTCTCGGTGTGCATCAGTCCCTCGTAAACACTCATTATGGTGTCGTTGGGATAGTCCTTTGTCGGTTCCATCTTCATCCATGTGCGATACCATGAATCGCAAGTGTGTGACGTGATTACCGAACCGTCGGCAGAAGCCAGTCTGCCCACAGCTATTGATGTGCATGCATCCTTGTCCTGTGCCATGCCGGATGCCAGGCAGGCAACAGCCAGTGTGATTGCCAAAATCGTTCTTTTCATAATGTATGAATGCCGTTATTTAATGTTAATATTGAATCCAGCCCATGCAGCCAGCAGTCCGCAGACGATGCTGACGGTGATGTAGAGCAGGGCGGAAACCAACTGTCCGCCACGCATCATCAGCAGGTTTTCGTTGATGAAAGTGGAGAATGTGGTGAACCCGCCGCAGAATCCTACAGTCAGCAACAGTCGTGCAGTGTCGTTCATTGGCATCATGCGTGATAGCAGACCAATGATGAAACATCCCAATATGTTGGCTGCAAATGTTCCGTAGGGATGTCCGGAGTTGAGCCACACCGACAGTCCCCAACGGCAAACGCCTCCAAGACCGGAACCGATGAATACGGCAATGATATTTCCAACTATACTCATATTGATATAAAGGTGTGGCGAAATCCGTCCGCCGGCCCTTTTTTTGTCAACTGTCAATGAATCTCTGTAACGCTATGACAAAGTTAGGCATAAAATCCGAATCACCCACACCTTCAGCCCGATTATTTTTTCCGTACATGACATTTGCATCTGTGTCGCCCCTCTTGAAACCTTGTCTAAGCCAGCAATGGCTTGTGCGCTGCAAAACAAAATGCGAGCTGCGCTCGAGTGCATTGAAATAGGAGCTAGCTCTCTCCGAGAGCGTTAAAGCGAGCGTGGATTTCGTGTGCGGCAAAACATTGCGAGCTGCGCTCGAACGTCATCGTCTACGCTCTCGGAGAGAGCTGACTCCTACATGGCGAACTTGCGTTCGAGCTAGCAAACATTGCGAGTTGCGCTCGAGTGTTATCGTCTACGCTCTCGGAGAGAGCTGACTCCTACATAGCGAACTTGCGTTCGAAC